>NZ_JBFTLX010000496.1:0-1566 GCF_056396665.1 Cupriavidus sp. 05T313
CATTCCATCTCACGCTACGCCGGAGTTGCTCTGCGCCTCCGGCAACCCGCGACGATTGCCGACGTCTCACCTCGAATAGCTCGCGACGCCGCTCCTCAAATAGCCCGGGACGTAACACTTGGGGGCCGCGCGAGTCATCGGGCCGTAACCAAAGTGAACGCGGATGTGGCCTCGAAAACAATAGACCCGAAGGCCGAGCCCTCACTGTGTAGGCGAAGGCAGCATGGGTAGCCGAAATCTGACCGACACGGCTACTTCACTTCGGCGGGGTGTAAGCGACGGCACGATGACAAGGACACGCTAAGCAACTGGAGAAGCCCTCCTCGCCCCGGCGCGAAATCGTCGGAGCAAGGTAGGTTCTATAACCGGAGAACCCGGGAAGTGGATCGAAGGCGAGAGGGTGGCGGATGGGTCCGTAGTAGCTGTGAAGCCGGGTAACGCTGGCGGAGCGAAGGGGCCCTGCTGTTTGTAACGTCCTCAACAACATGGGAGGCAAGGACGAGATGACAAAGACGTCCGTTAGTTTGCAGGACCTGAGGCGGGGACTATACGTCAAGGCGAAGACTGAACCGTCCTGGCGTTTCTGGGGCTTGTACGTCCATGTCTGCAAGACGGAGGCACTACGCGAAGCGTACGAGATGGCCAGATTAAACAACGGAGCACCGGGTATTGACGGCGTGACGTTCGAGGTCATCGAGGCGCAGGGCGTGGAGGCGTTCCTGGAGCAGATACGGGGCGAACTGGTGGACCGTACCTACCGGCCACTGCCGGCACGGAGGAGGGAGATACCGAAGGACGGGGGAAAATTCCGCGTCCTATCGATACCCGCTATCCGTGATCGAGTGGTCCAGGGTGCGCTCAAGCTGATACTGGAACCGATCTTCGAGGCAGATTTCCTGCCGGGGTCGTATGGCTATCGTCCCAAGAGGACCGCACATGAAGCGGTGCAGCGAGTGGCGACGGCGATCGTGCAGGCGAAAACCCTGGTCTTAGATCTGGATCTACGCGCCTACTTTGACACCGTGCGGCATCATCTGCTGCTCGGCAAGGTGGCGCGGCGGATCAATGATCGGGACGTCATGCATCTGCTAAAGCTGATGCTGACTGCATCGGGCAAACAAGGCGTTCCGCAGGGCGGGGTGATTTCGCCGCTGCTCAGCAATATCTATCTCACAGAGGTGGATCAAATGCTGGAGCGCGCGAAGGATACCACGCGCGAAGGGAAGTACAYTCACGTCGAGTATGCCCGCTTCGCTGACGACCTGGTCGTGCTGATCAATGCCCACCCGCGCCATGCGTGGTTGCTCGGGGCCGTGACCCGACGCCTTCGGGAAGAATTTGYCAAACTGCAGGTCGAAATCAATGAAGAGAAGAGCCGCACCGTGAATCTGGCATGTGGAGAGAGCTTCGGCTTTCTGGGCTTCGACTTCCGTCGCATCCGAAGCATCCGGAACAAGGTGTGGCGACCGCAGTACACGCCCAAGCTGAAAAAGCGAACGACGTTACTGCGAAAGCTCAAGGATGTGTTCAGGCGATATAAGTCGCAGCCGGTGGGCCGTGTTGTCG
>NZ_JBFTLX010000497.1:0-1540 GCF_056396665.1 Cupriavidus sp. 05T313
GCGCCCAACCATTCTGTCGCAGTAGATCATCAATCTTTCGCATCATTGCTTTCCCGTTTTTTTACTCGGAAAAAACGATCCAAATCCTTGGGTGAAAGAGCCCGCCGTTGCCCCAGTGTTTGCAGGATAGGGATTTGGCGAACCTTGGAGCAAGGCGGGTATGTTTGGCTTCAGCCCATTGGGGTAGACCAGCGACGGCAGAGTCTGCCCCGCCAGCTTTGTTACTCCTAAGCCGATTGGGTACGCAGCACCGCTGAATGTCGAGCCAACGGCACCCGCGAATAGAATGCTATTGTTTTCGCCATAGAAAATATTATTGAACGCTGTATTTGCAGCCGCACCGGCCCCACCGACCAACACGTTGCCTATGAAGCCGACGTTACCACCAATCGGTCCCGTGATGGCCCCTGTTCCACCAGCAAACAGAGACTGGAAAAGGCGAATGGTGCCTGTTTGCGCAYATTGGCCGGAAGCATCCATTCCACCACCCACCGTCCCACCAATTGCTGCATATCCAAAGATTCCCCCAGCAGCAGTTGCTATAGGCGCCCCAACCAACAGTGCCGCCGCAACCGGGGCGGCGATCGTACTAGCCCCCATCAAATTGTTAATAGTCTGCGCTCGCTGGTTAGCTGCACTAACAGCGGCGCTCGTTGGTTGTGAGAGGTCATTCTGCGCGTAGAAACTACTGTTCCGGTCCTGCGGCAGATAGTTGGCATACATGTCAGCATTGGCTTTTTGCGCTGCGGTCGGCTGGAATGAGTAACTAATCCCGCATGCGGCGCAGGAAGGATCGGCAGGGAGCATCATGTGCGCCTGGCTCAGGAAGCCGCTCGCAGCTTGGTCCCATGCATCGCCAGCACCGTTCTGCACTTGACGAAAGCCCTGTTGTGCAAGGCGCTGCTCTGCGTCAGCAACCTGGACATCAGACGGAGCTTGCCCGCCATTGAGCCGCCGTGCGAAAGCCTTGGCATTGTCCTTGATCCACTTCTGTTCATCCGGATGCAACTGCCGGTTGAACCGATCCACATTCGCTGCCGCCGCCGCACCCGAGCCACCACCCACGATCGTACCAAAGCCACCCGCTGCGATATTGGCCGCCACATTTCCGAGCGCTTCATTCAGCCCCGCATTGCCAGTATCCAAACTCTCTGACACCGCATTGCCAAGCTCTTGAAGCTTGGGCGCAGCCAGCGACGACGCACCCGCACCGACTGCGCCGGCCACCGCGTTGCCGCCACCCAGGCCCGCAACAAGCGCGCCGCCTGCGGCGTGCAGCGCCGCACGGTAGTCGCCGCCTTCCTCCCAGTTCTTCGCGTCGGCAAGGTACTTGTGTTCCATCTCGCTATCCCCGGCGTCATGGGCGGCCTTGGCATTCGCACGCGCCTCCTTCTCCTTGGCGCCGGCCACGTCGCCCACCGTCTTGGCGACCGCCTCGCCGGCGGTGGGCGGCGGCCCCATCATGTCGGACTGCTTGTTCAGCACCTGGTCCAGGTTGGGGTTCTTGCCGACCGTGCTGTTGGTGCCGGCGGTGTCCCGC
>NZ_JBFTLX010000498.1:0-1531 GCF_056396665.1 Cupriavidus sp. 05T313
GGCTTTAGGTGAAACCGGTAATACTTATATTCATACATTATTACTTGCCGGGCTATCGGGCGGGCGGCCCAATTCGTACTATCGCGAATTTGGTGGAGCAATTGAGTGCAGAGTTTACGTTCAGAATTGTTACAACTGATCGTGATTTGGGTGATGTGCTCCCCTATGAAGGTGTGAGGGTAAATGAGTGGGTTGAGGTTGGGAGTGCGCAGGTCCTCTATTTGAGTCCAGCATCGAGTTCATTGGGCGGGATCGCAAGAATAATGAGGGAAATACCTCATGATGTGCAATATCTTAATAGTTTTTTTGATCCGGTTTTTACCTTGAAGCCCTTGATGGCTAGATATCTCGGTATGGCGCCTTCGAAGCCATTGATTATCGCCCCGCGTGGAGAATTCTCTCGGGGAGCTTTGATTATTAAGCGATGGAAGAAACTGCCATATATGGCTATTCTAAAAATAATTGGGATTTTCGGGAATAGTTTTTGGCAGGCTTCCAGCGCGTGCGAGGCAAGTGACATTTTTCGAGTGTTAGGCGGAAGAGAGGGTGACGAATTTTCAGGGCGTGTGCTTATCGCGTCAGATTTTGCCATTGGATTTTCTGGTGGCGATCCCGTGGAGAATGTATCAAATTCCGACCTGTTGCCGATGGCTCTGGAACCGTTGGAGAGCCAGCGCTCTCAAAATTTGAGTCAACACGGAGGGGAGAGGGAGTTGCGGATTTGTTTTCTTTCTCGCATTGTGCCAATGAAGAATCTGGACTATGCGTTGAGAGTCCTCTCTCGAGTGGGAGTGTCGGTAGTATTTGACATATATGGCCCCCAAGAGGAAGCCTCGTATTGGCTTGAATGTCAAAGATTAATTGATGAATTGCCAAGGAATATCGCGGTCACGGTGCACGGAAGTGTGGAGCACAGGGACGTTGCACGGACACTGGCTCAATACGATCTGTTCTTCCTGCCAACTCGTGGGGAAAATTTTGGTCACGTAATTTTTGAGGCCTTGCGGGTTGGGACTCCTGTTCTGATTAGCAATGAAACACCGTGGCGCCAGCTTGATGAGCGTGGTGTTGGTTGGGAGTTTCCACTTTCTGACCCGGGCTCGTTTGCCAATGCGATCGAAGCGCTGAGCACCTGGAGCTCGGTGGAATTGGATTCGGCGAGAGCTCGCGCGAAAATTTATGCTGAAGAAGTGGGCGCTAGTGGTGAGGTTAGAGCCGCAAATATACAGCTATTTAATAGGGTGGTTGAATCGAGTATCTGTTTTGGCTGAGTTTCAGAGATATTTTCGATTGATGGTTGGGGGGGGCGCTGGTATTCGATGGTTGTGGGAAAGAATATTTGTTCGGGTTGAATCCAGGCTGAGTTTTTTTGTTCGAATTGCTGGTGGGAGTTAATTTTAAAATGTTCGATAATGAGACGCTTCTTATAACGGGTGGAACGGGATCGTTCGGAAACGCGGTACTAAAGCGTGTATTGGACTCTAATTTGTCAGAAATTAGGATATTTAGCCGGGACGAGAAGAAGCAAGAT
>NZ_JBFTLX010000499.1:0-1530 GCF_056396665.1 Cupriavidus sp. 05T313
GTGCGAACACTGATCCAGGCTCCTTCCAGAACATTCTCAGCCATGCGGCGCTCGGCTGTGTCGCGGGCGCGGCCGGCAGCGGGGACTGTGCGTCAGGGGCGATTGGCGGCGCAACCGGCGCAGTGATATCGCCGCTGGTTGGCGGGGCGTTGGGCGTCACGACGAATGCAGACCGTGAAAACACGCTAAACCGGGTTGTGGTGACAGCGGTTGCCATGCTGACGGGAGGCGGGCTGGCGGCAGCGTTTGAGCAGGAGGGACTGGCCGCGGCTGGCGCTGCACAGAACGAGGCCCTTAACAACTACCTGAGTAGCAAGCCGGAGCGGCAAGCGCTTGAAAAGGCCAATCGGGAATGTGCGAATGGCGTCTGGTCCTCGTGTGCGTCCGCCAATATCTACTCGGAAACTGACCGTAAGAACAACGCTCAGCTGACCGATGGACTGAGTAGTTGCGAGGGAAGCCGTTGCCAAGCGCTTGCGAACTGGATTCAGGGCCAGAAGGCTGCCTACGGCTGCGGTGCAGGTGGCGGCAGCGTGGATTGCCAGGTCTTGGACAAGAGCTGGCAAATTGCGCAGTCCAAGGCGCAGGGCCTTGAGGTGCCAGCATTTGCGCCCGATGATTTGATCGGAACGGGGCTGGTCAAGGGGTTGCTGACGGGTACACTCAAAGGTATTGGCCTGTTGGGTGTGACGAAGGTTGTTCCAGTCGATGCTGCGAAAGTTTTGGGCGAGCGGCTTGCCACAAGCAGTGGGGCAACAGGGACGGTATGGGATGCGATAACAGCGACACAGTCGACTTATCCTGGTTCCGTGATTCCAAAGTCCTTTGAGATGTCGCTGCCCAATGGGCAAAGTGTTTGGGTGCATGGAAATGCAACGGAGCATTTGGCGGAGTACGCCCAGATGATCGCAACGAGCAATCCTCCGGGTGTTGTCCGGCTAACGACGCAACAGCAACTTGCGAGCTTGCAGGGAGCGGTGAACACGGCGACCCAAGGTGGGGTGCCATATAACCAATTATTGAATGTTGGTGGCTGGGAGCTGAAGTTTGCGCCCCCGCGGCAACCGGGGCAAATTCCGGCCCTTATCCATGCACTTCCCGTCGGAGAGTAAATTAAGAAATGGAAATCAAGATCGAAAGGCCGCTTCGTCTGCACCTTGATGTTGTTGAGATGGACGAACATGTGCCGTCAATGAAAACGCAGATCATCGTTGAAGTACAACAGTTTGGACACAGGTTGGAGTATTACGGGAGTTCGTGGTTTGACTGCACCGTTTGGGACACGTTTGTCGAGGGCCTAAGCAGTCTGGAGGTGAGAGAAGCCAATCTTGTGGATATGGGAGGTCACTTCGTCTTGAGGCTCGGCGTAGTCAATGGAAAGCCATATATATTGTGGGAAATGAAGAAGGTCGACGTATCGGGTGCAATATCTACAGCCACGTTCCGCTCATCGATTGATGACGATACCTTTGCGCATGTGAAACGTCAGTTCGAGGAGTTCTGACGCTGGTGATAGTTGCTGGACCATGG
>NZ_JBFTLX010000500.1:0-1527 GCF_056396665.1 Cupriavidus sp. 05T313
GGATCAGCGCACCGAACTTGGGCGAAAAGCCAAGCACCAGGGCCACCACAGCCGCCACCACGAAGATCAGCGTGGAGTAGATCTTGGTCACGGCCATCACGCCCATGTTCTCGGCATAGGTGGTCACGCCCGTGCCGCCCCCGCCCGCGGAAATGATGGTGGCAATGCCATCGCCGATAAAGGCGCGGCCGATGTACGGGTCGAGATTGCGGCCGGTCATCACGCTGATGGCCTTGATGTGCCCGAGGTTTTCCGCCACCARCACGATGGCCACCGGTGCGATCAGCAGCATGGCGCTGGCCTGGAACACTGGCGACGTGAAGACCGGCAGGCCGAACCAGCTGGCCGCGGCCACGCCGGAGAAGTCGATGGCCTTGCCCATGCCCAGCCCGTTGGTGCAGATGTAGTACAGCACGTAGCCGAACAAGCCGCCCACGAGCACCGGCAGCCGGCGCAACATGCCCGGCGCATGCACCGCCACCGTGCCCACGGCCAGCACCGTGGCCAGCCCCACCCAGGTGTCAAGCGCGGCGCCGCTGACGGCCTTGACTGCCACCGGCGCAAGATTCAGGCCGATCGCCGCCACAATGGCACCCGTCACCACAGGCGGCATCAGCCGCTCGACCCAGCGATATCCGACCGCCTGCACCACCAGCCCGATCAGCAGGTAGAGCACGCCGGCGGCGATGATGCCGCCCAGCGCCACCGGGATATTGGGATTCGGTCCGCTGCCGGCATAGCCGGTCGCGGCGATCACCACGGCGATAAAGGCAAAGCTGGAACCCAGGTAGCTGGGCACCCTGCCGCGCACACACAGGAAGAAGATCAGCGTACCGATGCCCGAAAACAGGATGGCGATATTGGGATTGAAACCCATCAGGATCGGCGCGATCGCCGTCGAGCCGAACATCGCCACCACATGCTGGATCCCAGCCAGGAGCGTCTGGCCGGCAGGCAGACGCTCATCAGGCGCAATCACGCCGTGGGTCTTTAGCCGCCACTTGGGCAGGAATCCCGCGTCCTCGTTATTTCCCATTGTCCAGCTCCCGTTTTTTTGGCCTGGCCCCCGCATGCGTGAGCAGGTCCGGCTCGATTTGGATTATGTTGGCCGCGAAGCCGGCTCAGGCTGCCGCGGCGTCCGCATGATACCGCGCGACCGCAATCGTGCGAAGCCACGCGGAACTAGCACGAGCCATACCAGCGTCTGCCGTCCGCACCGGTGCGCGGGCGGCAAAAAGCCCCGGACCAGGCCGGGGCTTCGATGCGCAAATACGGACGATGCGGGCGTCGCGGCCGCGAGCCCGCCGGCGTCTTAGCGGGCGGCCTTGACCGGCGGTTTCTCCGCCTTGCCATCCTTCTGGGCCGCGGCCACCGCGGCCTTCGGCGCGGCGGCGCTGCCGGCGCCAATGGTCATGCCAGCCTCCTGCAAACGCACGACCGATTTCTGCCCGAGGCCCTTGACGCGATCCGCGAGATCCGCGGCATCCTTGAAGGGCCCGCCCCTGGTGCGCTCATTGATGATGGTGC
>NZ_JBFTLX010000501.1:0-1814 GCF_056396665.1 Cupriavidus sp. 05T313
GACCTACCTGGCGCCCCTGATCGCCGAATTTGCCGGCCTCTATCCTGGCATCACCTTCGATTTCGACCTGACGCCGAGACGGGTCGACCTGGTCAGCGAACCCTTCGACGTGGCAATCCGCATGGTCACACTATGTGCATCAGCGGCGCTTTCCATGCCCTGTCGATGGTCTGCTGAACCGACGGGTCCACGTTCAACGGGTGGCGGCATAAGGCTACGCGATCAAGAATGATGATCGACTCTACCACGACCAATCGGTTGACCGTTCAGGGTCGGGGACGGACAGCCAGCAGGGATCTCACAATGCCTGCGCCCGGCCAATAGGGGACCGTCAGCTCTCGGTCCAACTGGCCGCTTGAGCGTCCGTAACGACGCTTCAAGCGGACACAGGCTGGCAACGCTGATGCCGCTTCATCGACCTCAAAGGCAAGGACCGCACGGCGACCTGTAAGGCGGCGGCAGTGATGCCTGTGGCACGCGTTTCACCACCGTCAAGCTTTCTCGGCTCGTCCCGGCGAATTCTCGGATACGTTGAACCAACCTGGCGTTGCATCGATGACAGCCCATAGCTTTTGCGGGATGCCAACCCGCGAAACGTCGCTAGCGGAAACAGAAAGGCGGATGCTTTCATCGCGACCTTCACGCCCCTGCGCCATCCAGTCTGGGTTGATTACGAGGCCCTGACCTACGGCCGCAAGCGCGAGCAGCTCAATGCCATCGAAGCCGGCAGCGATAGCGCGTCGCGTGGCGGCAGCGAACGCCTCAATAACGTCCAGGATTTCCTCTTCCTGAAGCTCCCGCGGCACGAGGGCTGAGGCAAACGGGCCTGCGTCACCTTCAACGTCGCTTGCTGCTACTACGTCGCTGACGAGCGTCGGCAACGTCTTCACGCCAGCGTGAAAAATCTGCAGGATCGCATGGGCACCGCCGCTTTTAGCGGCCTTTGCTGGTTTTTTCAGACTTGGAATGAAGCGATCCTCGTACGCGGCAAATTCTCCAGTGAAACCAACCCCATTCTCTTGCACATGCGTGCAGCCGGTGATGACCAAACCGACGTCCTTCACCCGAAGGCGGTAATAGGCGTCCTCCTCGTCGGAGACGGTGCCATCGTCGTTGCTAGCCCAGGTTGTCATTGGGGCCATCGCTACTCGATTGCGTACGGTCAGGCCAGGTGCCAGCACTATTGGCTCAAAAATCTTGCTGTATTTCACGTAACTTTACTTCGGGTTCTGGTGGCTCGGGGACACAATGGCGGAATGTTGACCACCACCGCGTTATGGAAATCAAACCGTATAGTCGATCTGACTCATGTGTTCTTTGCCCATACGGTCGCCGAAGACAGGGTATTTTGAAAGCTTGGTGTCGATTTCCTGAATGTCAGCGCCCGTAAGTTGGAGGCGCTGGGCACCGAGGTTTTCGAGCAGATGCGCCTCGGTACGCGTACCCGGAATAGGAACGATATTGGATCCTTTCGCAAGCAACCACGCCAGCGAAACCTGCGATGGTGTCGCCCCTTTGGTAGCTGCGTACTCCTTGAGCCATTGGATGATGGGCATATTCAACTTCAAGAATTCCTTCGAGAAGCGAGGGAACCCAGCGCGAAAGTCATTTTTTTCGCCGAACTTCGTGTTCGTATCGAAGGCGCCGGCCAGAAAGCCTTGGCCCAATGGTGACCACGGCACGAAGCCGATTCCGAGTTCTTCACACGTCGCCAGCACACCATTCAGTTCGACGTTGCGGGTCCACAGCGAGTATTCCGTCTGGACTGCGGCAACTGGTTGCACGGCATGCGCGCGACGGATGGTCTTCACACT
>NZ_JBFTLX010000502.1:0-1509 GCF_056396665.1 Cupriavidus sp. 05T313
GATGGTGTCGCCCGGCTTGACGTGGACTTCGATCACGGGGACCGAGTCGTAGTCGCCGATGTCCGGCACCTTGACTTCGACCGGGCCTGCAGCAGCGGCCGGCGCGGGGGCGCTTGCCGCGGCCGCTGCCGGAGCCGCTGCCGGAGCCGCGGCGGGCGCCGCAGCGGGTGCAGGCGCGGGCGCCGGTGCTGCAGGGGCCGGCGCGGCCGCGGCGGCGCCGGCGGGCTCCAGCATCACCAGCACGGTGCCTTCGGCGACGTTGTCRCCGACCTTGATCCGGACTTCCTTGACCACGCCGCCCTGGGGCGAGGGCACGTCCATCGTGGCCTTGTCCGATTCCAGCGTCACCAGCGCATCTTCCGCGTTGATGGTGTCGCCCGGTTTCACGTGCACTTCAATGACGGGAACGGCGTCGTAATCGCCGATATCCGGCACCTTGATTTCAATCGCTTGACTCATTCAGTGTCTCCTGGGCAGGCCGGCGCACGCGACAAATACGAGCGTGTGAGGTTACCCTCACTGCCTGCATCTGTCACGCCGCCGCGCCGCAAGGCGCCGGGCATTTGCCCGGCACCCGCGGCGCGGCGCTACCGTTTCTGCGGGGGGTTCGTGCAGCCGGTCCGCTTAGACCGACATCGGGTTCGGCTTGTTGGGGTCGAGGTTGTACTTCTTGATGGCTTCCGCCACCTTGTCGCGACCGATCGCACCCTCGTCGGCCAGCGCCTTCAGTGCAGCCAACGTCACCCAGTGACGATCGACCTCAAAGAAATGACGCAGCTTTTCGCGGGTATCCGAGCGGCCGAAACCGTCGGTGCCGAGCACCACGAAGCGGCGCGGCACGAAAGGACGGATCTGGTCGGCGAAGGCGCGCACGTAGTCGGTCGAGGCGATCACCGGACCGCGCACGGACTTGAGGCTCCTGGTCACGTGCGATTCGCGTTGCGTCTCGGTCGGGTGCAGCAGGTTCCAGCGCTCCACGTCGTGGCCTTCGCGGGCCAGTTCGGTAAAGCTCGGGCAGCCCCACAGGTCGGATTCGACGCCCCAGTCCTTCTTGAGCAGGTCGGCGGCGGCAATCACCTCGCGGAAGATCGTGCCCGAACCCAGCAGCTGCACGCGCGGCGCGTTGCTGTTTTCGACGCCCTTCCTGAACTGGTACATGCCCTTGACGATGTCGCCCTCTACGCCAGCCGGCATTTCCGGATGCTCGTAGTTCTCGTTCATCACCGTCAGGTAGTAGTACACGTCTTCCTGCTCGGCATACATGCGGCGCAGGCCATCCTGCATGACCACCGCCAGCTCGTACTGGAAGGTCGGGTCATACGAGATGCAGTTCGGGATCGCGGCGTGGAACACGTGCGAGTGGCCGTCTTCGTGCTGCAGGCCTTCGCCGTTCAGCGTGGTGCGGCCCGAGGTGCCGCCCAGCAGGAAGCCGCGCGAGCGCATGTCGGCAGCCGCCCAGCACAGATCGCCGATACGCTGGAAGCCAAACATCGAGTAGTAGATGTAGAA
>NZ_JBFTLX010000503.1:0-1498 GCF_056396665.1 Cupriavidus sp. 05T313
CGCCCCGCCAACCAGCGGCGATATCACTGCGCCGGTTGCGCCGCCAATCGCCCCTGACGCACAGTCCCCGCTGCCGGCCGCGCCCGCGACACAGCCGAGCGCCGCATGGCTGAGAATGTTCTGGAAGGAGCCTGGATCGGTGTTCGCACCGATACTATTGGCTCCCAGCGCCGCCGCCTGTGCCACCAGGCTGCCCTTGAGCGCATTGCCGAAGCTGCCACCGTTGAACGCCGTACTGACGCCAGCATTGATCAAGCCCGTGCCMACGAAGCCCRCGGCTTGCTGAGCGAGCGTCCCCGTCGCGCCATCCTGCGCCGCCTGCAAGACACCACCGATGCTGTTCGTGCCAGCGAGGTTTGCCAGGGTACTCGTTCCCTTCAGGGACTCCCCCCATGCACTCACCCCGAAGCTGCTGCCGTCGAAGGTGATGCCATTGGTCAAGCCGGCCGTGATCGCGCCAATGGCACCCGCGGTTGCCAGCTTCCCGAAATYCAGGCCCTGCCCCGAAGCAAGTTGGCTGAAGGCACTGCCCGCCATGCTCGAGAGCGCGGCCACAGCCATCGCCTGGCCGAGCGTCAGCGTCGAGAGGGTCGCGCCCAGGGCGGTTGCCGCAGCCCCCGCCGTCRCGATCGAGATGGCCACCGCGGCYACCATCATCACGATCTGGGCTAGCGGCCCGAACCCCTTCTTCTCCTTGATGAACCGCGTGTGGATGTCGTCGGCKACCGTGCCCTCGGTGTAGTTCAGCCCGAGRTTGGCCTTCAGCTGATTGACTAGAGCCACGGTTGCGGCCTCGTCCACCCTGCCGTCGGCGCCGCGAATCAGGAACGCATCGTTGACCGCATTGATGCTGTCCGCCTCGATGTTCATGTGCATTGCGCTCATGAACCCGCCCGGCTGCACCACCGTCCCGGTGATCACGCTCCAGCCGCCCTGCACCCGGTAGGCCGACGTGCCGATGTCCACCATGTTGGGGGCCGCATCGATACTGCCCGCCTTCACGTTCAGCGTGTCGCCCGCCGTGATCACCCCGCTGTTGCGCAGTTGGCCCGCGATGTCCAGCGAGACGTTGTCGCCGGCGATGGTGCCGCCGGTCGGCTTGGTCAGCGCCAGCGCATAGCCTTCCGGCAGGTACACCTGCGGCACCAGTGCATTGACCGTCTGGCACGCCGTGCTCGCTACGTGCCGATCTCCCCGCCAGAAGCGACGAATCCAGCCGAAGCGGGGTTCGTTTGATACTGCTTGTCGGCTACAGACGGATCTTTATTTCATACTCTGGCCCCAGCTCCATTCTTAACCGGTCGGCAAGAAGATAACCTTCTTGCTTGAACTGGGCCTCCACCGCGGCATTTTCGAATCCGGAATCCGGCGGATAGTCCATGTTTAGGGTTTCGTCGTACTGGCGTGCCCAATTGGCAAGCTTCGTCTTAAGGTCCTGCCAGATTGGCAATCCCTCCGGATCAATATTGCCGACCTCGCCGGGCGATGCCTCCCACAG
>NZ_JBFTLX010000504.1:0-1476 GCF_056396665.1 Cupriavidus sp. 05T313
CATCTCCTTATACAAAAGTCCAGCGTCCTGACCGGGCGCAGTGCGACCAGAATTTGATGGGACTTGGGCGGGAGGGGTTGTAAACTCGTGCGGATTCGCGTTTACTCCTGGCTTTTTTGAGCGCGAATGAACAACGAGTCGGGGGCATGGGTGGACGAAGAATTTGAGGCGCTGGATCTTGGCGATCCAAGGCGGGACCGACGGGCGAAGGGGCTGCTGAAGCGACTGGCTGCGAGGCCGACTGCGAGCATTCCTGGCGCATGCGAAGACTGGGCAGAGACCATCGCTGCCTATCGATTTCTCGGCAACGAGGAAGTCGAGTGGACAGACATGATGCAGCCGCATTGGGAGCGCACGGCAGGGCGGGCGCGGCAATTCCCGGTGGTGCTGTGCATTGCAGACACAACCGAGTTGAATTTTAACGGCCAGGAGATCGATGGGCTCGGGCCCTTGAGCTACGAAGCGCAGAGGGGGATGTATCTGCATCCGACCTACGCTGTGACGCCGGATCGGGAACCACTCGGTGTGATCGACGCCTGGATGTGGGCCCGGGAGCCGCTGGATGCAAACGGGCAGCGGGTTGGTATTACAGAGAGCGTACGGTGGACTGAAAGCTACGAACGCGTTGCAGAACAGGCCGCGATGTTGCCTGAGACTCGCCTGGTCTACGTGGCGGATCGGGAAGGCGATATCGCTGCGATGATGGAGCGTGCTAATGAGCTCGGCAATCCTGCAGACTGGCTGATACGTTCCCAACACAACCGCAGCCTTGGTGAGGCAGGCAAGCTGTGGGACACGGTAGACGCCAGCGAAGCTCTGGGAGAGATCGGCTTCATCCTGCCGGGGCGCGCAGGCCAAAAGGCGCGCGAGGTCAAGCAGGAGTTACGTGCGCAACGCGTGAAGCTGCCGGGTAAGACGGGGCCAGCCGTCACCTGCATAGTGGCCCAGGAGATCGGCGCTCCGGCAGGCGTTACCCCTGTCGTGTGGCGACTGCTGACCAACCGGGAGGCTCAAGATACAGATGCCGTCGTCGAGCTGATCGATTGGTATCGAGCCCGGTGGGAGATTGAGATGTTCTTCAATGTCCTGAAGAACGGGTGCAAGGTGGAAGCTTTACAGTTATCCCACATGGACCGCGTGGAACGGGCCCTGGTGTTTTACATGGTGGTGGCGTGGCGCATTGCCCGACTGATGCGTTTGGGCAGAACCTGCCCTGACCTGGACGCGTCGCTATTCTTTGATGCCGATGAGATACGAGGCGCGTATCTACTCGCGAAGAAGGCGCGCCCAAAGACGCCCGTCACGCTCAATCAAATGATCCGCTTGATCGCGTCACTGGGTGGTTTCCTGGGCCGCAAGAGTGATGGCGAGCCCGGCGCCAAAACGATCTGGATCGGCATGCAGYGAACCATGGATGCTGCGTTCATGATCCTGGCGCTACGGGCTGAGGACTCATGACTTSTGTATAAGGAGATG
>NZ_JBFTLX010000505.1:0-1471 GCF_056396665.1 Cupriavidus sp. 05T313
AGCGTGTACGCCCCTTGTTGGTGCATGCGGCCGGCGAAGTGGCCGGTGCGGCGCCCGAGGCTTGCGACGCGGCCGCCAGTGCGGTGGAGATGATCCACGCGTACTCGCTGGTGCACGACGATATGCCCTGCATGGACGATGACGATTTGCGTCGCGGCCGTCCTACCGTGCACAAGGCCTACGATGAAGCGACGGCGCTGCTGGTGGGCGACGCGCTGCAAACGCAGGCATTTGTGGTGCTGGCCGAGTCGGCGTCGCTTGCCTCGCTGGACGCCGCCGCACGCTTGCGCCTGGTGGCCGAGCTGGCCCGGGCCTCGGGCTCGGTCGGCATGGCGGGCGGGCAGGCAATCGACCTGCAGCATGTCGGCCTGGCGATTTCGCTGGGCGAACTCGAGGCAATGCACCGCATGAAGACCGGTGCCTTGTTGCGGGCCAGCGTGCGCATGGGCGCCTATTGCGGGACGGTGGACGAGGCAGGCATGGCCGCGCTCGACCGCTATGCCGCGGCCGTGGGCCTGGCGTTCCAGGTGGTGGACGATATCCTCGACGTGACCGCGGATACCGCCACGCTGGGCAAGACCGCCGGCAAGGACGCGGCCCATGACAAGCCGACCTATGTGTCGTTGATGGGACTCGAACCTGCCCGCCAGCTGGCCGGGCAGCTCCGGACCACGGCGCACGAGGCGCTGGCAGGCTTCGGCGCGCGCGCCGGACGCCTGGCCGAACTGGCCGATCTCATCGTGCTGCGCTCGAATTGAGCGCGAGCTGAATTGACAAGCAGGAAAACCGACAACCGGGCACAAGAATCCGGCCGCCGAACGGACATCATGACCTACGCACTGCTCAAAACTATTGACGACCCCGCAGCCCTCCGCCGGCTGGACCGCCGCCAGCTCAAGACGTTGGCCGACGAACTCCGCGCCTACGTGCTCGAATCGGTGTCGCAAACCGGCGGCCACCTGTCGTCCAACCTTGGCACGGTCGAACTGACCATCGCACTGCACTACGTCTTCCATACACCGGACGACCGCGTGGTATGGGACGTCGGCCACCAAAGCTATCCGCACAAGATCCTGACCGGGCGCCGCGATCGCATGCACTCGCTGCGCCAGTGGGGCGGCATCTCGGGTTTCCCGCGCCGCAGCGAAAGCGAGTACGACACCTTCGGCACCGCGCATTCCTCCACGTCCATCTCGGCCGCGCTGGGCATGGCGCTGGGCGCCCGCACGCTGGGCGAGAAGCGCGTCTCCATCGCCGTGATCGGCGATGGCGCGATGACCGCCGGCATGGCCTTCGAAGCCATGAACAACGCCGGCGTCTACAAGGACCTGCCGCTGCTGGTGGTGCTCAACGACAACGACATGTCGATCTCGCCGCCGGTCGGCGCGCTCAACAACCACCTGGCTCGGCTGATGAGCGGCAAGTTCTACGCCGCCACCAAGAAGGGCATCGAACGGGTGCTGTCGGTGGC
>NZ_JBFTLX010000506.1:0-1464 GCF_056396665.1 Cupriavidus sp. 05T313
GGGAATTACTGCCCCTTGGATCATGCTACTACCGCTGGTAATTCTAAAACTACTTGGGTTTAACGTTACCAAAAAATACTTTTACGCTGTTTCAGCTCTGTGTCTGCTATGGATGCTAGAAATTTCAGCCTGGTATTTATATGCGTGGATAAAAACACGGCAGATTGAAAGGAAAAAGAAAATTGACAGACAAAAACCGTAGATGGCCTTCGTGAATTCGCGAGCCGGCATGAAAAAGTCCACTGCCGGCGTATCGTATAACCTTGGATTTCCGCAGCAATGCCGGGTGGCGCGCAACAGGTCATAGTACCAACAATGGAAAACACCGACGAAGATTGACCCGTTCACATTACATAGTGAAACATGGATCAGATCGAGCAATTGCAAGAAAGGGCGCGGATACTGCATGCTCTGTTGACTCGCCATGCAAAGTTTGATGAGGACGCAGAGATGGTTTTGGGTTTTATGACTGGTTTGTTTTTCGATATTGAGCGCGGTGAAGTATTCCCGCCGGTTCATGACAAATATCGATGGTACTTCGCGAATACCGAAGGGCCCCTGTTCAAGTATGACGACCTGGGCGAGGCCCATGCTCAGTATTCGCATGCGTTAGAGGGCTGGGCGACATGACCGGTTCATTCGGCAGTTGCATCCGGATGAGCAGAAGTGGATCAAAGACAATGCCAAGGCTTTCGCACAGCGGCTCAATGGCGGGCAAGCTCCGTCCGATGTCCAGGTTGCTGACGCAGAGCAGCGCCTCGCACAACAAGGATTCCGGCAAGTGCAACATGGCGTTGGCAATGCATGGGACCAAGCGGCAAGTAGCTTCCTGAGTCAGGCTCGCATGATGCTCCCTGCGGATCCTTCGTGCGCTGCGTGCGGCATCAGCTATTCGTTTCAGCCGACCGCCGCACAAAAGGCGGATGCTTGGATGTATGCCAACTATCTGCCGCAGGACCGAATCAATAATTTCTACGCGCAGAATGCTCTCTCACTGCCAGCTAGTGCCGCCGTCGATACGGCTGACCAGGGAGTGCAAGGCACCCCGAACATACTACCCGGAAATACATCAGTCACGACTGGTACAGTTGGCGGGTCATGGCCGCCATTTCTCCCCGGCAAGGAATCGAAATGATAGGTGTGACAAATCTTATGGACAGAGCTTTTAAAAATCCGGGATGGCTTGGAATATCCGCACGCGTGACATTTTGCATCCTGATTATTATTGCCGTGCATTGGTTACGGGATTTTATACTATGGCTATACAATGACATTTTTCGCACCCACACCGTTATAACTATTGAGCAGCATCAACATGCCATATTTACATTTAGCTTCTTAGGCCTATTTTGGCTATCTCTTGAGCTAGTCTACGCGATTATTCTCCTAGTACGCAAAAAACCTCCAAAGAGGTAGCTTTCCGCCCCCTTCACTCTCGCCTCCACATCGAACGCAAGGCATAAA
>NZ_JBFTLX010000507.1:0-1426 GCF_056396665.1 Cupriavidus sp. 05T313
CGTGTTGGGTTGGTCGCTAGGCGGGGTGGTGGCGCAGCAACTGGCGCTCGAGGCCCCGCATCTGGTGCGACGCCTGATCGTCGCTGGATCCAGTCCCGGTGGAATCACCGGTGGGCCGCAACCTCATCCGAGAGTTCCGCAGGTCATGGCGCGTCCCGTCAATGACATCGAAGATTTTCTGTTTCTGTTCTTCCCGCAAAGCGAATGCGCAGTCGACGCGGGCCGCGCCTCGCTGAATAGAATCGCCGGGCAACTGGACCGCGGCCCCGCCGTCACGGCCGAGGCATTCATGGCCCAAATCAAGGCCATTTCGTCGTGGCAGGGCGTGCTGCACCGGGCCAGCGAACTACGTCTGCCGATGCTCGTTGCCAACGGCGCGTGTGATGTCATGCTACCGGCCTATCGCTCTTTCGTATTGTCACAGCAGGCACCCGATGCAAA
The DNA here is from genome assembly GCF_056396665.1 of Cupriavidus sp. 05T313. Classification (NCBI taxonomy): domain Bacteria; kingdom Pseudomonadati; phylum Pseudomonadota; class Betaproteobacteria; order Burkholderiales; family Burkholderiaceae; genus Cupriavidus; species Cupriavidus sp. 05T313. Next base: position 442 of record NZ_JBFTLX010000507.1, read on the forward strand.
GCTAATCCTTTATCCCGATGCTGGCCACGCGTTTCTGTTCCAGGAGGTTGAAGATTTCGTGATGCAGGTAGACCGCTTCCTAGCATAAATGATGGCCGTCGCGAACMCTTCGTCCCTGTTTTTGCCTCGGTTCTAGGGCAGCGTTTGTTGAGCACCTGAAGTCGCAGCCCGATTCCACGATCATCAACGACAGTTCGGTTCTGGCCTTTGTGTCACTGGCGAGCACGGCGCTGTACTCGGCCACTAAGGCAGCAATCCACTCGTATGCGCTATCGCAGCGCTTCATGCTGCGTGGCACCAGTGAGCGGGTGCTGGAGATTGCACCTCCGTGGGTAGATACCGACCTGATTTACAGGAGCGGCGATTCACGCGCCATGCCGCTGCCTGCATTTATCGCTGAAACGGTGCGGAAGCTCGAGACCGCCACCACCGAGGTGGTGGTGGATATCGCAATGCCGCTGCGCAACAACCCTGGTTCCCAGGAACACACGCTGGTCGACCAATTCAACCAGTCCCTGGCCGAGAACCCCATCCCCGTAGCTTAACCTTACTAAAGGAATCCAAATGACTCGTATGTCCACGATCGATGTCACGTCCGCCACCGGCTTAACTGCCGAACTGTTCGCTAACATCAAACGCGGCCTCGGGAAGGTTCCGAACGCGTACGCGAGCATTGGTTCGCAATCTCCCGTCGTGCTCCAGTCGTTGCTGGCGACAAACGCAGCCTTGAAATCCAGCGGCGAACTTTCTGCGAAAGAGCTGGAAGCAATCAACCTTGCTATTAGCGAAAACAGCGGTTGCGACTATTGCCTCGCAGCACATACTTTGACCGGCAAAATGGCGGGTTTTACTGCTGAACAGATGGTTGAACTGCGCGCTGGCGGATTGAGCTCAGATGCAAAACTTGACGCGCTCGTAAAATTCGTGCTAACCCTGGTTCGCACAACCGGTACCGTTCCGCAGAGCAGCCTGGATAACGTACGCC
>NZ_JBFTLX010000508.1:0-1341 GCF_056396665.1 Cupriavidus sp. 05T313
GTCGGGCACCGGCTTGGCTCGGGAAGAATCGCGACAAGTTTCTGATTCCAGAGGCGTGAGCGGGAGCGCGGGCATCCGTAGGCTAAGTAGAGATTTCTTGGTCTACGCTGGCACCGCATTGTCCCGCGCATTCCATTTGCCTGACGCAAGTGTTAGCCTAGAAGCCGACACTTTTGGGTGTTACATCTATGTGTTTCCCTGCCGTATTCAGCTCGCAATATGACACGAGGAGATGCCGGAGATGATGAGAGGTGTGGAGATTCGAGCGGCAGGAGAGGCAGACCGGTCCGCTATCGTGGATGTTCTCGAGTGTTGTAGCTTGCCTAACGACGCCGTCGACCAGGGGTCGCGCTTCTTTCATATCGCCGTATTAAGCGAACGGGTGGTGGGTTGTGCTTGTGCTGAGCAATACGGAGAGACAGTTGTCGTGCGGTCCGTCGGCGTGCTCCATGAATACCGAGGTCATCAAATTGCAACCCATCTTGTCGGCAGCGTGCTGACGCGTGCTCGCTCAGATGGCTGTACTAAGGCAGTGCTCATCACTGCTGGGCGGCTCGGTCTCCGTAATCACTGCGATTTTTCGCTTGCCGAGCTTGAATCGATGCCTGAGGAAGTAAGGCTGTCCAAGACGTTCATGCGACGATTCGACGGGTGCAGGAAACTGAAAATCGCCACCGACTAGCGTTGCGCAGGTCGGTGCTAATGTCTAGCTGGAAAACTGCGCGCTAAATTGCACGACGTCGACGAGCTGGCACGCAAAGCCAAGCCGGCTTCGAAGCCGATGGCGGCATTGCCTCTGAATGCCATGACCAAAGTCAGGCACTAGATGGCCTCGCATTCTGCGTGCGCATTGAAACTGGAATGGCCAGCAGGTACAGCTCGTGGCGCCGGCTGGCGTCTTCGCTCACTCCCAGACAAGCGTGGCTTCCTTGAGTAGGTGGCCACCCAAGATGTAATCACCATGCTCGATGGCACGTGCCTCCAGCTCCGTCAGGAGCGCGTCGGTCATCAAGGTTAGGTCGAAGAGGCAATAGAGGTGCCGCTGCCTGAAGGTATTCTTCGGTGCTCGCAGTCCCTGAGCCAGGGCTTCTGGAGTGCGCACGGCGATATGTTCAAGGGTCCTGAACTGAACGGCGACGCCGTACTTTTGCCCAACCCTTCCAAGTTCGAGGGCATCTTCCCAACCGGCCTCATAGTCCAGGTCAACCGTTCCAGTCACCTGTGACAATATCTGTTCAAGCGCATTGGCTCGATTGTGCGCAACATGGACGGTCACGGCGAAATCTCGTCTATGGGTCACGTTGCCAAGGAATATAGCGGGAAAGCCAAGTCACGACAACC
>NZ_JBFTLX010000509.1:0-1339 GCF_056396665.1 Cupriavidus sp. 05T313
ACCAGGCCGACCTGCAGGAATCGAATGACCGCCTCAAGGGCGACCTGGTGCTGGTGCGATACCGGGCCGCGCCCCATCGTTCCCCTTATGGGGATCGCAACCCGCTCATGCTGTCGCCCCAGGAGCGTGCCGGGGCCAACCTGATGCAGTCGGCGCGCAATGGTCCGCACAATCCCAACCATCGCATTCCCTATCCGGTTAACCCTGACGAAGTGAAGGAGTTCCAACAATGAAGCGCTATATCGCGGCACCGCGGCGCATTGCCCTCGGCAAGGCCATTCTCCTGTCCCTGTTCCTGGCCGGCTGCGCTGGCGGCAGCGGCATCTCGACTGATCGCTCCGACAAGTTCGTCTATGCCTCGCTTGGCGGGGTCAACCACACCGCCAAGTACATCCATTGGTTCTCCATCGATGGGCAATGGGGCGGCAATATGCGCGCCTACGGCAGTACGTCGGGAACGTGTTGCGTCGGCGTGCCGCGGGTCTACCGTCCCGGCATGCAGGTCGAGGTCAGCTGGAACGCGCCAGAGGGCAGGAAGGACGTCATCAAGACCAAGGTGGTCGAGGTCGAGCCCTACACCAAGGCAGGCACCATCTATGCCCACATCTATCCGAACGACGTGGTCCGCGTGGTCGTGTCGGCACTTGACGGCCCACGCAACCCTAATCATCCCATTCCCTATCCGGTCAATCCGAACAAGTCGAAGGAGCCCCAACAATGAAGCGCTATATCGCTGCCCCCGACCGCACGCTCACGCCAGATCCGGCCAAATGCTGCAGCCTGACGCCGGGCGAGGTTATGGGCATATTGGGGATCAAGCTCGCCGGCCACTCTGAGGGCAAGCCGGTATGCAATACCGTGGTCAACGTGGGGCTGTTCTTCGATGGCACCAACAACAATATGGAGCGCGACTACAAAAAACCGGAAGCTGCCAAGCGCTTTCATAGCAATATCGTTCGCCTGCACAATGCCTATCCTCCGGAAGAGAGAAATAAGCCGGGGGAGAGCGAGTACTTTTACCGCGTCTACCTGCCAGGCGTGGGCACGCCCTTCCCGCAAATTGGTGAAATGGGCGAAAGCACCTACGGGCGGGCCTTCGCCGCCGGCGGGCAGGCCCGCATCCTGTGGGGCCTGCTGCAGATCTACAACGCCGTGCACCGAGCGGCCTTTAGTGACCGGGCCATGATGGACGATGACGAGATCGCCGCGAAGATCAAGGACTACGAGCGCCGCGTCGACCACCAGCAGCGGCCCGACCCGGAGGACCCGCCGCGCAAGCGCAAGGACTGGTTCGCGCCGCTGACGCAGGAACTGTCGAAGAAGCTGCGCGCCAGGCTCG
>NZ_JBFTLX010000510.1:0-1320 GCF_056396665.1 Cupriavidus sp. 05T313
GGTTCATCCGACTTTCGTGTGGGTCAGCGCAGCTGGATGTAGGTTGAGACCACCGCAGTGGAAGTAGACGGCGATCTTAAAGTGGTCCGGATTGCGATAGCCGCAGGCTCGCTTCTGCACAGTGGCGATCTTGGAATTCAACCCCTCGGCAACGGCATTGGTGATGCGATGTTTGAAGTAGGTCAGCACATTCGGCAAGTGGCGGGCGATCAGCCGGGCGGCGTCAATCATCGGCGCCAGCCGGCTATGGGTCGCCCAGAAGTACCAGCGCCTCCAGAAGCGTGTGGCCCAGCCGGTGGTGCGGTAATTCCACAGCCCCCGCAGCGCCTCCTTCAAGGCCCAGGCTCGAGCTGTTTTCAGCTCCATCGTCCTCAGTGCATTGAAGCGTTCCCTGGTCGGCTCCAGCATGTTCTCCGGGTTGGTCAGCCACAGGTATTTGCTGCGGGCGAGGGTGTCGTCTCCGGCTTTCAGCAACGCCTTGTGCTCCTGCTTTCTGACTTTGTCCACCGCCTCAATGACATGGCGCATGATGTGGAAGCGGTCAAAGACCATCTTCTCGTCTGCGCCAGGCACATTGGCCTGGCAGGCGTTGATGTAGGCCGGCCACATGTCCAGGCTGATAGCGTCAATGGCCTCCCGATACGCCACCGGGAAAGCCTCGAAGTAAGCGGCCAAGCTGGCCTGCTTGCGCTCTTCTCCGATGTATTCCACCGTCGCTTCTTCCAGATCGCACACCAGCGTCATATAGCGATGTCCCTTGGCGATTGCCTTTTCATCCACGCCCATCAGCCGGGGCATCTCGTTGGCTTTCGCCGCCCGCCCCCTCAATACAGCTCTTTCCATCACGTGCCAGGCTTCGTCCCACGTAATGCGCAAGATCTCCGCGGCTCGCTTGACATTCGTTGCCAGCAATATGTCGATTGCCAGCGCTTCAAACAGATGCGTAAACCGACTCCCAGCCTCCGCCCACGGCATCCTCACTTGCCTCACGCCATGCTCCGGACACGACACTCGCGGAGGCCGCGCGTGCAGATACGTCAGGAACTGGCAGCTATCCAGGTGTCGCCACACCCRTTCTCCAAGGTGGTCATAGACCGCCAATTCCTTCCCGCACTCGGGGCACGAAAAACGCTGTCCCTCCAAGTGCCCTACATGCACTTCGACATGCTGCCGCGCCACGTCCAGGTCGACACGCTCCACCGTCCATGGCGCAGTCACGCCAAGCAGCTGCCGGTACAGTTCCACGCTGTCCATCGCACACCTCCTTACCAAGCCATGCGCGAAAGCGTACTACCTACCCACACGAAAGTCTGAAGAACC
>NZ_JBFTLX010000511.1:0-1319 GCF_056396665.1 Cupriavidus sp. 05T313
GTGCGATGACCATCCACAACATCCAGCCGGGCCCGCAGGTCATGACCAGCAACCCCGCGCTGTTCTGGGGCCTGATCGCCTCGATGTGGATCGGCAACTTCATGCTGATCATCCTGAACCTGCCGCTGATCGGGATCTGGGTCAAGCTGTTGCAGGTGCCCTACCGCTTCCTGTACCCGGCCATCCTGACCTTCTGCTGCATCGGCGTGTACTCGGTCAACAACCAGACCTTCGACGTATTCACGGCGGCTGGCTTCGGTGTGATCGGCTACCTGTTCATCAAGCTCAAGTGCGAGCCCGCGCCGCTGCTGCTGGGGTTCGTGCTGGGGCCGATGATGGAGGAGAATTTCCGCAGGGCGCTATTGCTTTCACGTGGCGAATTCACAGTGTTCGTGACCCGTCCGCTGTCGCTKGGATTGCTGATTGCCGCGGCGCTGCTGGTCTGCATTGTGGCGCTGCCGTCGATCAAGGCCAAGCGCGAGGAAGCATTCCAGGAGGAATGACACGGGCCGGCGGGTGCCTGACTGGTAACAGCGCTAGGGAAAGCACAGGCACGCGCCTACACTGAAGAGGTGCCGGTCCGGCACTGTCGGTCACCGAGGGGGTACTTCATGAATTATTGTCCCAGGCCGCCTGGTCAGCGGAAAACGCCGGCCACGCCCTGGAAGACGCACTTCCAGCAACCCGGCGAGAAAGGCCGGACCTCCCAGCCCGGCCAGTTCGATCCGCGAACCGAGCAACCCGCCGACAAGAAATAGCATCAGCGATGCGATAGCGTTTTCAGGCCCGTGCCGCCATGGCTGCGGGCCTTGTCGTTTTATCGCGCGCAATATGCTCTCCGGCGGCACGGCCGGTCATGTTCCCGCTACGACGCACTGTGCGCTTCCGCGCGGTCATGTCCCGCCCAGGTCAGGCGCCATCCGGAGGTGGCCGTCTTGGCCACCAGGCCCGAATCCTGAAGCAGCAGCAAATGGTGACTTAGCTTGGATGCCTCGGCATTGCCCAGCGCCTTGGCGAGTTGAAGATCCGTCATCATCGCCTGGCTGTCGGACCGCAGTGCTGACAGCACCCGGTCCGCGAAGGACATGTCACGCCTCATCTTGCACTCCCGCTATTTTTGAACGCCCTGACAGCTGACTAGCGAACGTCGCTTCATCAAGCAATGCCAGGCGCTGGGCGCGCGCATAGCGGCAGCACCCGGGCCTCCCGCCAAGGGGCAGGAATGGCAAGGTCCGGCCGAACCGCTTCAGTCCCGTCCAGATTACTTCTTCTTGCCCGTTGCGCCATCATTGCCGACGCGCGACTGGACTGCACCGAAC
>NZ_JBFTLX010000512.1:0-1310 GCF_056396665.1 Cupriavidus sp. 05T313
CCGTCTGTCGCTCGCGAAGTGGGCGGCCACGAAGTTGCAGGCGGTCCGGTTCCGTCGTGGGCGCGGTGGCACCGGGTGATATGCCCGAGGCCTTCACCACCGCGCCCGCCCCACCACGAAACCATGGGCATGTGATGTGTCGTGGTGGTCCGTGCCGGTAGCGGCAGATGTGGGAATGGTCACTGCGCACGAGGTCGGGGGCATCACCACGAAACCCATGGGTCGTGCCATTGCGATGCCCTGCAAGCTGGCAACGGCAGATGCCAGCAGAACTGTGGCCGTACGACGAAACCAGCGTCCCTCGCACTCGCGATTGCTCTGCTCCCGGCAGGGTCGGCTTTCTTCTCGTTAGTCTTCTTTGCCGAAGCAAAGAAGAGTGACCGGCGTCCCCCGCAGGGGGATGTCGTATTCCTTTGAGTGCAACATGCCACCACCGCTCAAAAAAACAGCGACCACCCCCAAGCGAGCAGAGAAATAGGCCTCCCGGAGACCGAGAGTTTCGTCGCACGCCCAGCGCGCAGGCGCGCTTCCGCCGGTACCGGTTCGACCAGCCACGAACCAACCCCAAACACCAATCCACCACCTACTTCAACCTCAACGGCTCCAACAACGCCGCATCATATTCCCCTCTCCCAATCCTCCCCAACTCCATCATCCGCAACAAGATATAAGCCTGCCGCTGCCGCGCCCGCCGGGGATTCACCACCGGATTATTCGCCGAAGGCGCCTTGGGCAACCCGGCCAGCATCGCACATTCGGCCAGCGTCAGCTCCGCCACCGGCTTGCCAAAGTAAGTCTCGGCCGCCTCGGCAAAACCATAAGCTCCCTGCCCAAGGTACACCTTGTTCATATAGACCTCGAGGATCTCGTCCTTGCTCAAGGCATGCTCGATGCGATAGGCCAGCAGCACCTCGTACAGCTTGCGCGTGTAGGTCTTCTCCCGCGAGAGAAAGAAATTGCGCGCCACCTGCATGGTGATTGTGGAAGCGCCCTGCGAAAGTTCATCCGACAAGTTGGCCACGCCGGCGCGTATCACGCCGACATAGTCGATGCCGTCATGCAGGTAGAAACGCTCGTCCTCGATGGCCACCACCGCCTGCGTGAGCTTGGGCGGTATCTCGCCGATGGGCACGTAGCCCGGCGACTGGCGGAAAGCGGTGAGCGCGTCCAGCGTGGGCAGCTGGCGCTGAGCGACGAGCACRGCGAGCGTGCCGAGCAGGGCTGTGCCCAGTGTCAGCAGCAGCACCAGCTTGAGAAAATTCGACCAGAGGCGTTCCATGGGCAGTATTGTGCCAGCACCGGCCCGGCAC
>NZ_JBFTLX010000513.1:0-1301 GCF_056396665.1 Cupriavidus sp. 05T313
CGCCTGAACGAAGAAGCCGAAGCCTACAAGGCGCGGGTGACCGCCCAGGCCGAAGGCGATGCCTCGCGCTTCCGGCAGGTCCAGGCCGAGTACGCCAAGGCCCCGCAGGTGACGCGTGACCGCATCTACATCGAGACCATGCAGCAGATCTATACCAATTCGACCAAGGTGCTGGTGGATTCGCGCCAGGGCAACAATCTCCTCTACCTGCCGCTGGACAAGCTGATGGCGCAGTCGCAGGGCGGCACGCCGGGTTCCGGCACCGCGCAGGCGCCCGCGGCCGGCAGCAGCACGCCTGCCGCGCCGGAAGCCGGTAGCGATACCCGGTCGCGCGAGCTGTTGCGCAACCGTGACCGCGATTCGCGCTGAGGAGCCCCGACATGAACCGACTGATTTCCGTAGTAATCGGCCTCTTCATCGTGCTGGCGATCGGCTCGTCGATGGTATTCGTGGTGGACCAGCGGCAGTACGCCGTGGTGTTCGCGTTTGGCCAGATCAAGCAGGTGGTGAACGAGCCTGGCCTGCACTTCAAGCTGCCACCGCCACTGCAGAACGTGATCTTCATGGACCGCCGCCTGCTGACCATCGACGTGGCCGCCTCGGAGCGTTTCCTGACCGCCGAGAAGAAAAGCATGGTGGTGGACTGGTTCGTCAAATGGCGCATCACCGATCCACGCAAGTTCTACGTGGCCTTCAATGGCAACATCCGTGGCGCGCAGGACCGCATGACCCAGCGTATCGACTCCGTTGCCCGCGAGGAATTCGGCAAGCGCACGGTGGCGGAGCTGGTGGCCGGCGAGCGTGAGAAGGTGATGCAGAATATCCGCTCCGCGATGGCCGACTACGCCCAGTCCGTGGGCGTCGAGATCATCGACGTGCGCCTGAAGCGCGTCGACCTGCTGCCCGCGATCAGCGAATCGGTGTATCGCCGCATGGAGGCCGAGCGCAAGCGCGTGGCCAATGAGCTGCGCTCCACCGGCGCCGCCGAAGGCGAGAAGATTCGCGCCGATGCCGATCGCCAGCGCGAAGTCGTGCTGGCCGAGGCCTATCGCGATGCGCAGAAGATCAAGGGCGAGGGCGATGCCCGCGCCTCGCAGATCTACGCAGAATCGTTTGGCCGCGATCCGCAGTTCGCCCAGTTCTGGCGCAGTATGGAGGCCTACCGCAATACGTTCCGCGACAAGCGCGACGTGTTGGTGCTGGAGCCCAATTCCGACTTCTTCCGCTATATGCGGTCGGCGGGCGGCGCCGCGGCGCCGGCGGCAGTGCCTCCGGCGAGCCGTCGCTAAGCTGGGCGGCCA
>NZ_JBFTLX010000514.1:0-1251 GCF_056396665.1 Cupriavidus sp. 05T313
TTTCCTCGTGCGCGCCTTCTCAAGCGATGGAATCGACGAATTCATCGCTCATATGCTGACTATCGAGGCAGCTCTTGGGCTTAGGAGCGATTACGGGAAGGAAAAGCAGGTTTTGCCCAAGCTTAACGGTCCGAAACGAATCGAGTGCCGCATAAGCGCATTGCTGAATTCTCCTGCGGATGGCGCGTTGTACGACTGGTTGTTCGACCTCCGTAGTGTATTTTTACATGGGCGGCAGATGACAGCGATTGGCGCGGAGTATCGACTGCAAGCCGGGTCCTTGGCTCGCAGGGTCGCAAGAGCAGTGCTGGAACGCGCGGTAGCCGGTGGGGAGCTTGCAAAGAGCTGTGAGGACTTTGCCACCAACCTGTTGGTGCAAGGGGGGGGCAAAGTTGCAAGGCAAGAAAAAGGGGTAGAGAGAGGGAGGCCGACGCCCCGAAACAGCGAGAACTCGCCGATTTCGGGGGCCTTCCATGCTACGCGCCTAGGTCAGAGTCGTGAGACCGTGACAAACGCCACAGCTACGACGGCCGGCAGCACGAATGCAACCAGCGGACTCACGCCGGCAGTGCTCAGGACCGCAAAGGCACCCAAGATTGCCGACATGGCTTGACCCAAGCCGTCCGGAGCTGTTGTTTTTGGTTGAGCCATGTGCCCTCCCTATTCAACATTGCCATCAGTCTCATGAAGAGGCGGGAATGGCGACCCAGACTTTGCTGTCTATTCTTCATTTCAGCAGCGGAACGGCGACAGCAACCCGACTGCTCGGTTGTCGAGCATCGTAGCCAAGCTACGATGCCCAAGCGTTCGGGAAAAAAGAGTGCGCGATTCTATCACATCCTGGCTGCGAAGTGACGCGGTCAATGACCCTGCCGCCTCTGTCAGCTCCGGTCCCAAGGCCACGGTTTCATTCCTTCCGCATGGCGGTTCGCCCCTCCAACGCAAATTGTATAGACATTTGGTGATGTATAAGCCAAAAACCACAAGATATAGTGTTCTGATGCTTTAATCTCCGTGATATAGTAGGAAATTGGCACTCTGGGGGGTAAGAGTGCTAGTCATTTTCATGGCGCGCGGGTGTAGTCAGCGGTCCCTTTGTTTTGGCTATGGGGTTGTGAGATGAATACAGCGAAATCGCGTTTCCAAGTTCTCGCGCTGTCCGGCGGCGGGTACCGAGGGCTGTTTACGGCTCGTATCCTGGCCGAGATTGAACAGCAAATCGGTGCGCCCGTCGGCTCGCGGTTCGACCTC
>NZ_JBFTLX010000515.1:0-1250 GCF_056396665.1 Cupriavidus sp. 05T313
GTAGGTAGCCCAGGCTCACCTGGTCCGAATTCAAGGCCGGCGCCGGCATCAGCGCGGGCCTCACATGCATCTCCAGATGCGCGTGCGCTGCATAGCCCAGGTAGAAGCGCAACAGCGCCGTCACCTCCCGGTGGATGGCACGGCCCGGCATCAGCCCCAGCACCGAGTCGCGGTCCTGTGGCGTGATCACCACGCGTACGGTGTTTGCGCGATCGTAGAAGCCGCGTCCCAGCACACAGTTTTCCCCCAGCGGCATCCGCTCGGTGGCATCGAGGCGCACCCACACCGGGTGGAACTCCTCCACCGTGATGCGCGCGTCCGGCACGGCATGCTGCAGCACGCCGGCGAGGCCTTCGGCGGTGCGTGTGCGCTGGCTGGCCAGTCCCAGCATCGACAACAGCTTGCGTGTGGGGACGGTCTCTTCGGCACCAGGCCTGCCGAAACCCAGCCCGAGCAGGCTCAGCAGGTAACACGACACTTCGTCTTGTCCGCCGCGCCGGAAGCCCATCGGATAGCGGTACTTGCGCGCGACGCGGTAGAACTGCGTGACGATCCGGTGGTGAAACAGGTCCAGCAAGGCCGCCAGCGGCTCTGCCCCGTCGCGACGCTGGGCAATCTCGTCCACGAAGTAGGACGGCATGCGCGCATCCACGCCGTAAAGGCCCAGGAAGGTGGTCCGCACCACCGGCGCTCGCTCGGGGTGGTCGCTATCGTGCTCAACCGCGTATATCTCCCGCCCCGGGAAGCCCAGCCGCCCATACGAGCGGAAACGCACCGGTTCATTGGCCGGGGAATCGGTCGTGCCCAGCGCCGGACGCTGCGGCGCAGACAACTCGATCAGTTCGCAGAGCCGGAAGAAGTTCATCTGCGGCGCACGGGCGAGCAGCGCCGGCAGCAAGGCGCGCTCCTGCGCCTGCGTTGCTGTCAGTTTCGTCGGGCTCAAAACGGTGCCCCCTCGGCCTTGCTGTCGGGCCATGCTTGCCGCTTGCCGCTTGGCTGCGACACGATCACCAGCCGGGTATACAGATTCAGCGTGGCATAGAGCGAGAGGAACCGGTTGAGCATTTCGCCGAAGAGTTCGACGTCGCCCTCGCCGGCAAAGCGGGTGCTATCCAGCAAGACCTCGATCTCCACGCCGCGCAGCAGGCCGCCTTTAACGAGCTTTTGCAGGGGCCGGTGCCGCACGTCCGTGATGGCATCGATGCGCCGGCGGTTCATCTCGCCTTCCGTCCAGTCGTAGAGGGCAAGAC
>NZ_JBFTLX010000516.1:0-1239 GCF_056396665.1 Cupriavidus sp. 05T313
GGACAGGACGGGGCGGCCACCATGGTGGGGATTCCCGTGAAGAGCGTGATGCGCAAGGCCAGGCCTGCCCGGGCAGCGCCAGGCGATGCAGGTGAGCAGTAAGTAGCCGGGACCCCGAAGCGGAGGCCTGCACTGGTTACCCGAAATGGCGCCGTAGTGGCTATTGTCTGCGCCCGCTGGCGGCTCTAGTCTGCCGTATGCGGCCAGCCGTCCGGCAGGGCCGGCAGGGGAGATCGGGATGACATTGCGGCTCGACAGCCACCGGGCCAACCGGCTCAGCACCGAACTATTGATTCGCCTGGACAGGCGCAACCAGCGCTACCGGCTTGAGCATTCGCTGGTGGATCTGGTGCGCCTGCGTGTGTCGCAGGTCAACGGCTGTCCATATTGCATCGACCTGCATTCGGCGCGGGCGCGCAAGGACGGCGAAATGGCGGCGCGGATCGATATGCTGGAAGTCTGGCGTGAGACGCCGCTGTACACCGACCGTGAGCGGGCGGCGCTGGCGTGGGCCGAGGCGGTGACGGACATCGCCGGCACGCATGTGCCGGATGCCGTCTGGGAGGCGGTACGGCCGTATTTTTCGGAGCGGGAGATCGTGGACCTGACCTTGCTGGTCACGGCGGTCAATAGTCTTAACCGCTTCGGCATCGCGTTTCGCCGGTCTCCCGTCTAGGAGCCGGGAGCCGGGACACTGCCATGCGCGGGGTCTGGAACGGGCATGCCGGCAGGCCCACGCCCGCAGGTCCTGGCCGCCAGCTTATCGGGGCAGCGGCTGCTTGATTGGATCGCCTTCGGCGGCGATGCCAAACACCAGTAGTCTGGCCGGCTTGGTCTTGCTGGCGTTGCGGGTGACGAGATGCCGCGCGCCGGGCGCTTCGTACCAGCTCTGGCCCTTGCCATAGGTCCTTTCGGGCTCGCCGCCGAGTTGCGATACCACGGTACCTTCCAGTACATAGGCAAAGATCGATCCGGGGTGGACATGGGGCTCGGACTCCTGGCCGGGTGCGAATGTCACTGTTGCCAGCAGGACGTTCTTGCCCGCGGCCTCAGGGATCGGCTGTTTCATCAGCGGCTGCACGCTTTCCTCTGACTTACCGGGTTGTCCGTCAGGCGTATGGGCAAGGGCACTGCCCGCGCCCGGCAACGCCAGCACGGCCGACACTACTGTCGCAATCGCCAGGCGGGACACGGCCCGTCCAATCTGCAATCGGCTCATCGTCATTGTCTCCCCTGGCT
>NZ_JBFTLX010000517.1:0-1209 GCF_056396665.1 Cupriavidus sp. 05T313
TGTAATAGCCTAGACTAAATCTGACAGTGGTTGGTTATCCATGCCGCCGCACATCGGTGCGAAGGGCGTAGCCCAGAGTGCCAGTGTGCGGCGGAATCCACAAGGAGTCCGCCATGACTCAGGAACAGAAAGTCATCCGTGCCAAGGTCGGCATACTGGAACTGGCCCGGCAACTGGGCAACGTGAGCCAGGCCTGCCGCGTCATGGGCTATTCGCGCGATAGCTTCTACCGCTTCAAGGAGTTGTACGAGCGAGGCGGCGAAGCCGCGTTGCAGGAGATTTCGCGACGCCGGCCACTGCTCAAGAATCGCGTCGATCCCGAGGTCGAAACCGCCGTGGTAGCCCTGGCGCTCGAATTGCCCGCCTATGGCCAGATCCGCATTGCCAACGAGGTCCTCAAACGCCATGCCCTGCACGTGTCGCCGCAGGGCGTGCGCAGCATCTGGCTGCGTCACGACCTGGAGACCATGAACAAGCGCCTGAAGGCGCTGGAAGCCAAATCCGCGCAGGAAGGGCTGGTCCTGACCGAGTCGCAACTGGCCGCGCTGGAGCGCGCCAAGCTGGAAAAGGAAACCCACGGGGAATTCGAATCCGAGTGCCCCGGCTATTGCGGCGCCCAGGACACCTTCTATGTCGGCACCCTCAAGGGCGTGGGCCGCGTCTACCAGCAGACCTTCGTCGACACCTACTCTAAGGTGGCCTTTGCCAAGCTCTACGATCGCAAGACCCCGTTGCCAGCCGCCGACCTGCTCAACGACCGCGTTGTGCCGTTCTTTGACAGCTATGGCATCCCGCTGTCGCGCGTGCTGACCGACCGCGGCACCGAGTACTGCGGCAACCCTGAGCATCACGAATACGAGCTCTATCTGGCCGTGGAAAACATCGACCATACCCGGACGCGGGCCAGGTCGCCCCAGACCAACGGCATCGTCGAACGGCTGCACAAAACCATGCTCAACGAGTTCTATCGCATCGCCTTTCGCAAGAAGGTCTACGACTCGATCGGCACATTGCAGCTCGATCTCGATGCCTGGCTTGACCAGTACAACAACCAGCGAGAACATCAGGGGCGATGGTGTTACGGCAAAACGCCCATGCGCACCTTCCTCGACTCGCTGGAACTCGCCAAGGAGAAACTGATCCCGCATTGAGTCGCGCTTCTCGATTCAACAGCCCGACTATCTGTCAGATCGAGTCCCAGCTAATACA
>NZ_JBFTLX010000518.1:0-1203 GCF_056396665.1 Cupriavidus sp. 05T313
CGCGTTGTACGCAAAGAAGCCGGAGGCTGGCAGGGCTGGCGGCAACCCGAAGTGTAAAATACGACGAATCGCCTACACCTGACTTGCGCTGCCGGTCTTTGGCCGGAACAGCGAGGAAATTATATTGAAAATGAATGAGTTACGCCATCAAATTGAAAAAGAGGTGCGGCCCGCCGCGGCCGGGCCCCAGGTGGCGTACGTAACAATCGGCGACGAGGCCGATGGCCAGCGGATCGACAACTTCCTGCTGAAGCTCTCGAAAGGGGTGCCGAAGAGTCATGTCTACCGCATCCTGAGGTCGGGGGAAGTGCGGGTCAACAAGGGGCGGGTCGATGCGACTTATCGCCTGCAGCTTGGCGATGTCGTGCGGATTCCGCCCATGCGGGTCGCGACTCCGGCACCTGATGGCGGCAAATTCGTGCCGCCGGCCAGTTTCCCGGTTGTCTTCGAGGATGATTACCTGCTGGTGATCAACAAGCCTGCCGGCGTGGCCGTGCACGGCGGGTCCGGCGTGGCGTTTGGCGTGATCGAGCAGTTGCGGCGGGCGCGCCCGCAGGCCAAGTTCCTTGAACTCGTGCACCGCCTCGATCGCGAGACCTCCGGCCTGCTGGTGCTGGCGAAGAAGCGCTCGGCGCTGGTCAACCTCCATGAACAGATGCGCGGCAGCGCGCTGGACAAGCGATACTTCGCGTGCGTGGCAGGGCACTTCGAGAATGCCCGGCAGCACGTGAAGCTGCCACTATTTAAATACACCACCGCCGAGGGAGAGCGCCGGGTACGCGTGCAGGACGACGGGATTGCCTCGCATACCGTGTTCAACCGGCTTGAAGTCATGCCGGGCTTCACCCTGCTCGAGGCCGAGCTGAAGACGGGGCGGACGCACCAGATCCGGGTCCACCTGGCGCATTCCGGCTTCCCTATCCTCGGCGACGAAAAATACGGCGATTTCGCCCTGAACAAGGCGCTGGCCCGCAGCGGTGCCAATCCCGGGCTCAAGCGCATGTTCCTGCACGCGCATAGCCTGACCTTTACACATCCGGTAAGTGGTGAAATCATCACTGTCGTTGCACCCATGCCGCCGGAGTGCGAAACCTTCCTGCAGCAAGCACGTAACCAGCGCGCCCGCGACTAAGGCGCCCATGAGGAAATCAATGGCCAGGCAACGCTTCGACCTGATCGTGTTCGACTGGGATGGAACCCTGA
>NZ_JBFTLX010000519.1:0-1194 GCF_056396665.1 Cupriavidus sp. 05T313
ACATCCCCCTGCGGGGGACGCCGGTCACTCTTCTTTGCTTCGGCAAAGAAGACTAACGAGAAGAAAGCCGACCCTGCCGGGGGCAGAGCAATCAGGCTATTTCGCGTTGTTGGTTTCGTCGTGCGGCCAGCAGTTCTGCTAGCTTCTGCCGCTACCAGCTTGCAGGGTCACGAATCTGCCAATTTCCGGGATTCGTGGTGCGGCCCCCGGTAGCGGAATCCTTGCCCATTCGGCCATCTGCCGTTACCRGCGCGAAGCACCACGACACATCGCCTGCCAATGGTTTCGTGGTGGGGCGGGCGCGGTGGTGAAGACCTCGGGCATATCACCCGGTGCCACCGCGCCCACGACGGAACCGGTGCGCCTGCAACTTCGTGGGCGGCCACTACGCGAGCGACAGACGGCTTGAAGCAAGTGATGTCTGCTACCGGGGGTCGCACCACGAATCCCGGAAGCTGGCAGATTCGTGGTCAGTCAAGCCGGTACCGGCAGAAGCCCGCCGGCACTCCGGGCCGCACGACGAAACCATCGATATCCGAAAGCCTTATTGCTCTGCCCCCGGCAGGGTCGGCTTTCTTCTCGTTAGTCTTCTTTGCCGAAGCAAAGAAGAGTGACCGGCGTCCCCCGCAGGGGGATGTCGTATTCCTTTGGGTGCAACGGCCAACACCGCCCCCAAAAAAACCAAATGCCCTCAAAAAAGGAGCACCCCGCCATGAACACCGCCAATAAACCATAAAAGAAAGGCCCCGCAAGGGGCCTTCCAAAACGTACCTATCGAAAACCAGTACCGCTTACAGCGTCACCGTATCCGCCACATCCTTAAAGTCTTCGATCTGATCGAAGTTCATGTACTTGTAGATCTTGTCGCCATTGGCATTCAGCACACCCATATCCGACATGTACTCTTCCTTCGTCGGAATACGCCCCAGACGCGAGCAGATCGCCGCCAGCTCAGCCGAACCCAGATACACATTGGTATTCTTGCCAAGACGATTCGGGAAGTTACGCGTGCTGGTCGACATCACCGTAGCGCCTTCGCGCACCTGTGCCTGGTTACCCATGCACAGCGAGCAACCCGGCATTTCCGTACGGGCGCCTGCCGTACCGAACACGCCGTAGTGGCCTTCTTCGGTCAGTTGCTTGGCATCCATCTTGGTCGGCGGTGCAACCCACAGCTTGACCGGGATATCGCGC
>NZ_JBFTLX010000520.1:0-1180 GCF_056396665.1 Cupriavidus sp. 05T313
GGCCAGCCCCTGGCGCCGGCGCGGCATGGCGTATCGTTTCTACCTGAACTTCAGACCAAGTCTTGCATGAACTATCCTCATCCGCTGATCGCCCGTGAAGGCTGGCCRTTCCTGGCCGGCGCCTTYGTCATCTCGCTGCTGGTGCAGGTCAGCGCTGGCTTCTGGTGGGCCTTGCCGCTGTGGATCATTACGCTGTTCGTGCTGCAGTTTTTCCGCGATCCGCCGCGGCCCATCCCGGCCCAGCCGAACGCAGTCCTGGCTCCCGCCGACGGCCGTATCGTGGTGGTCGAGAAGACCATGGATCCCTACGCAGGACGGGAGGCCCTGAAGATCAGTGTCTTCATGAACGTGTTCAACGTACACTCCAACCGCGTCTCCGTGGATGGCAAGGTAGAGAAGGTCGAGTATTTCCCCGGCAAGTTCGTCAACGCCGACCTCGACAAGGCCTCGCTGGAGAATGAACGCAACGCTGTGGTCATCCGCCGTGCCGCTGACGGCAAGGTGGTGACGCTGGTACAGGTGGCTGGCCTGGTGGCCCGCCGAATCCTCTGCTACACCCGGGTTGGCGAAACGCTTTCGCGTGGCCAGCGCTACGGGTTCATCCGCTTTGGCTCGCGCGTCGACGTCTACCTGCCGGTGGATGCACGCCCGCGCGTCACCATTGGCGAAAAAGTGTCGGCCTCGTCGACCATCCTGGCCGAACTGGATTAATCCGGCCAGGCCGGAATACACCGGACCCACTGGAGAACAGGCATGGGTGCTTTCAACCGACGCAACAAGCGCGTTAGCAATGGCAACGTGACGAACTTGCGTCCTTTCCGTCACAATCAGCTGCGCGGCAACGAACCCGACGACTTCGACGACGAAGCCGGCGACGATCACGATATCGAGTATGTGCGCCCGCGCCGGCGCGGTATCTACCTGTTGCCCAACGCGTTCACCACGGCGGCGCTGTTCGCCGGGTTCTTCGCCATCGTGCAGGCCATGAACATGCGCTTCGACAGCGCGGCCATCGCCATCTTCGCCGCCATGGTGCTGGATGGCATGGACGGCCGCGTGGCGCGCATCACCAACACGCAGAGCGCGTTCGGCGAGCAATATGACTCGTTGTCGGACATGACCTCATTCGGGGTTGCGCCGGCGCTGGTGATGTACGAGTGGATCCTGCACGACCTGGGCA
>NZ_JBFTLX010000521.1:0-1174 GCF_056396665.1 Cupriavidus sp. 05T313
TCCCAGCACCAGGTATTGCACCACGCAGCAGGCGGTGGAAACGCACATCGCATAGGCCACGAGCCGCAGCGACCCGATACGCTGCACCAGTTCGCCCGAGGCAATCAGGTAAATGCCATAGGTGAGTGCGCTGCCCAGCACCAGCGCGGCACCGAGCCACACGCCGCTGCCGCTCACGTCGAGATCATGCGCGAAAACCAGCACGATGCCTATATAGGCAAGCAGCAAGGACAGCCATTGCCGGGTGCTGATGCTGCGTTTGAACAGCACCGCGCTGGCCAGCAGCACGAAGGATGGCGTCAGGAACAGGATCAGCCGTTCCAGCCCTGCGGTGATGTACTGCAGCCCGAGGAAGTCGAGGAAGCTCGACAGGTAGTAGCCGATGATGCCAAGGAAGACGATGCGGCCACGGTCGGCCCAGGACAGCGCCGGCAGCCGGCGCGACTGCCACCAGCCGATGGCCATGAACAGCGGCACGGCGAACAGCATGCGCAGGCTGATGACCATGACCGCGTCGACGTCGTAGCGGTACATCAGCTTGGCGACGATCGCCTTGCCGGAGAAGAGGATGGCGCCGACGGCGGCCACGGCAAGGCCGGCGCGCTGCGATGCCGGCTGGGCGGGAGACACGCTGCTGGTGCTGGAGAGCTGGGATGCTGACACGGGAAAGCCGGATAGAAGGGCCGCGCGCCGCCGAGGGCAAGGCGGACCGCTGAAGACGCGAGCCATTGTATTCGAAAAGAGTCAACTGCATCCGGCGCCCATTGCCCTGCGTGCGGCCGCTGGGCGATGTCACCTTCCTTGAGGAATCCCCCATGCAACGCACCCTCTCCTGCCTGGCTCCGGTTTCGACCGGATGGCGGCGACGGCGCCGCTGGCAGGCATCCTGAAACTGCCGTAAGCTCGCCGCTCGGCGCGTGCGACACGTGCCCAATAAGAAGAACCAGGAGCATTCACTCATGACGGCAGCACCCCTTTCCCTAGTGTCCCCTCGCTTCGCCTTCCGCGGCAATCGTCGCGCGCCGCGGACCGGCCAGCATGGCGCCCGCCCGCTGATGGCCGCCGTGGCCGCGGCGGCCGCGCTCGCGGCCGGCTGGTTGCCCGGCGCCGCCAGCGCCGCGGATTTCCCCGCCAAGCCGATCCGCTTTATCGTGCCCTATGCCGCAGGCGGCAC
>NZ_JBFTLX010000522.1:0-1166 GCF_056396665.1 Cupriavidus sp. 05T313
GCCTTCAAGCCGCGCGAATACCTTGTTCAGTTCCGTGCCGGTGCCGGGGGTGTGGTTCGGATCCACCGGCGCCCACAAGCTGCTTTGCTGCGGTGCGGGAATCGCGGGGCCTGACACCGCTGCCGGTGCGGCAGGGATTGCCTGCGCCGGCGCGGCAGGCGTGAGCGGCCTCGCGGCCGGCGCCAGAGGCGCCATGCCTTCCGGCGTGCGGAATCGGGGCTCCATCCCGGAGACTGCCGTGTTCACGGCCGAAGGCGCTTCATGCCCCACATTTTCGCGGACCGGCCCCGCGGCCGGCCGCGGCTCGCTGGCGGGCACCGCGGCCCGCCACAGTGGCGCGGGCGATGCGGCCGGCTCCGCTGCCGGGCGGGCAAATTCATGCCCGGGCGGCATCGCGGGCTGGACTGCCGGCACCACGGCGGCGCGGTCGACGCGCATAGCCGACAGCAGCGGCCAGCGCTCGCGCGCTTGCGCCGCGGCGTCTTCGCGCACAATCTCTTTGTACGTCTCCGTCCTGCCGCCGAAGCGTTGGAACAGCTTGGACAAATCGTCGGATTGACTCATGGCATCTCACTCACGCAAGGATGGAGGGCGGTGCGCCGGGGCGGACCTGCGGCAAACCACCGCAGCACCTCAACGCCCAAACCGGAATTCAACGCATCCGGTGGGATCAATCGGCGTACTCTGGCTGACCCGCAGGGCCTCGGACGAGCCAAGCATACGAAACCAGTGTTGGTACGCCCCCTCCAGGAACGCCGGTGACCAGTCGTCGGCAGCGTCTCCGAGCGCCGCCTTCAGCGGTGCGCAGTAGTGCCGGATCACCAGGGCGCCGCCAGCATCCTCGATGCTGGTCCAGCCCCAGTCCACGTCCAGCCAGATTTGGGCAATGGCCCGTTCCAGTTCGGCGAGCGTGGCGCACTCGCCCGGGTCGAATCGTTGAGCAAAACGCGCACCGACGCGCCACATGACGGCGCGCAGGCTCGCCGGATCCATGCTTTCCGCCAGTTCCTCGCCCAACGCTGACAAGACGTCACGCCATTGCGATGAGCAATGGYGCTCAGTCAAATACTGAAGAATCGCTTGATTCACCCCGAGTTCCTGTTTTAAATACTCACCGAAAATATATTTATTGTTGAAGCCCATTTTGTTACCGCCCGGGCTTATCC
>NZ_JBFTLX010000523.1:0-1151 GCF_056396665.1 Cupriavidus sp. 05T313
GAATGCGCCAGACATGGGCCTCGTTGTATGACACCCCGAAGCGTTGCTCGATGAGTAGACGCACCCGTTTGAGCGTCCACAGTTCGGTGCCAAAGCCATGCTCGGTGGGGCGCTGCAGCAAAGCACGACACAACTGCTCGCGCTGGGCATCGTCGAGCAACGACGGCCGTCCACGGGCCATGGTGCGCAGCGCATCGAAGCCGCCTTCGTCCAGTCGCGCCTTCCATGTGTACACCGTCTGCCGTGCCACGCCCACCGCAGCCGCAACCTCCGCGACCGGCTTGTTCGCTAACAGCATCCGTCCAGCGCGAACCCGCTTTCTGGTCGCTTCGTCCATCTTCCCAGTCATGCAATCGAACTCCCGATCAACGCCTTGATCAGATAACGCGTGAGACTCGAATCGGTTGTCATGATTTATACAAGTCTCAATAGAACGAGTGCGCGAGCAGTTTTTCGGTAGCGCAGGAGCGGGCCTGCGCTACGTAACCGTCAGCGGAACCCGTCTGGCGAGTAGAGGGCGGCGATGAGAAGGTAGTAGCTTCACGATTTCTGGGAGTGAAGCGATGGCCGATCAGCGGGAAGGTAAGAGCGGACGAGCCGGGGCAAGGTATGACCGCCACGATGAGGCTTTCTGGCGCGATCTGCTGGCGCAATGGCGGAACAGCGGCGGGAGCATTCGCGCCTTCTGCCGGCAACACGGCTTGGCGGTCAGCACTTTCAGCTTGTGGCGCAAGCGATTGAGCCACGAGCAGCAATTGCCGGCGGCGCCGCCAATCGCAGTGACTGCGGACACGGCATTCATCGCTGCGGCAACGGTTGCGGTGCCGAATGTCCTGCCGACAAACGACTCAGCGCTATCGAGGTCACGCGACCAGGTGGTCGTTACGCTCGGCGGCGCACGTATCGAGATGGCCGGGGTGCATGCCGAACGCATCGTGCGCTTCGTGCTGGGGCAGTTGGGAGGCGGCCGGTGCTGATCAGCGGCGATGTGCAGGCTTTCATCTGTAATAGCCTAGACTAAATCTGACAGTGGTTGGTTATCCATGCCGCCGCACATCGGTGCGAAGGGCGTAGCCCAGAGTGCCAGTGTGCGGCGGAATCCACAAGGAGTCCGCCATGACTCAGGAACAGAAAGTCATCCGTGCCAAGGT
>NZ_JBFTLX010000524.1:0-1143 GCF_056396665.1 Cupriavidus sp. 05T313
CCTGACTACCTGCTCCGGGTACGTGGCCTGAGCATGCGGGACGCCGGCATCCTCGATGGCGATCTGCTTGCGGTCAAGCGTGCCAGCGAGGCCCCGAACGGCAAGATCGTCGTTGCGCGACTGGGAGACGACGTCACCGTCAAACGCCTCAACCGCCGCGGCGACTCGATCGAACTCATTGCCGAGAATCCCGATTTCCCCAGCATCATCGTGCGCCCCGGCCGCGAAGAATTCTCTCTGGAAGGTATCGCCGTCGGCTTGATCCGACCCAGCGGCTTCTGACGAGTGCGGCTGAGGCGGGCAAGCCCGTATCACGCCGACGCCCGATTGTGCCAACGCCGCCCGCTAGTCGGGCACCGCTAACTGTTGTTGCAAGTCACCAGGTGTAGCCATGCTGCCAGCCAACCGCCTCTCCGCCCGCCGCCCCGTCAAGCCCGTACCATTCCGCCAATCCAAAGGCGTGCGTATCTACCAGGGTGCGCAACGACGCACCATGGTGGGCAGCATGGCAGCCATCTGCCGCATGCTTGAGCTGGAGGAGTCGGCCAAGCTTTCATAGGTGGGTTACGGCAGCACTCACTTGCGCGCGTCGCGGTAACCGACCTAACCGGCTGAAATCGCATAAGGCAGYGCAGAGAAAAAATTTGTGCAGAGTGCTAGCCATCCGCCTTTTGGTATTGTATGATCTTGTTCTTCGTTGCTCAGCAGCCAGCTGAGCAACCTCTACGGTGGCTGTAGCTCAGTTGGTAGAGTCCAGGATTGTGATTCCTGTCGTCGTGGGTTCGAGTCCCATCAGCCACCCCAAGAATTTGCCCTGCAAAACAGCGCCTTAACCAAGGCGCTGTTTTCATTTGTGCATCCCAAAGCCGGGTTCCATTCCCGCCATCCTCCCACGGTGGGAATACTTGCAACCGCCGGTGTCAGCACCACCGGCTCGATCTAGCCTGCTTCAGCATACCCCTCCCCCGTTTCTTCCACGCAGCGACCTCTCCCATCCCTTAGCTAGTCCGCAAGAGGGAATCCAAATTCGCCGCGCTCCAGATCTCGTTCAAATGCGACTGTCCACGAAATGCCGGTAGCTGCGGGATAGACTTGGACGTCTCCGCCCACTCGGGCGACAGTGATTTTCCGGGGGATATGACT
>NZ_JBFTLX010000525.1:0-1110 GCF_056396665.1 Cupriavidus sp. 05T313
GCCGGCAACTGGCGCCGGCAACTGGCGGAGGCAGAGCAGGCGCTCGGACGAGGGCAGACGGCGCAAGAAGGGCTGCGGGCCGAACTGGCAGCGGCACTAAGACGGGCCGAGCGCGCGCAAGCGGAAGCCAATGCGACGCGCCACTTGGCGACCGCCAGGCGCCGCGCGCCGACCACACGCACCAAGTTCAAGCCGGGGTCGGCCTGAGGGGGGGCACCCGAGGGAGGGGATTTGTCCACCGCGCCACGGGATAAGCCTGTGCGCAAACCGTGCGAGGACCAGATGCCCGGCGGGCTCCTCGGGTCTGATTAATTTTTGAGCGGCGGGGTGACCACGTGATTCCCAATCCCCAAGGGAGCTGGTTGCGTTACACCAGCGATCCGCCGGAACAATGTTGAGGCCTAACCGTCTTTGAGACGACAACGCAGGATCCTGCTCCGCAGCTTCCTCAAATCTGTGCACCTAAAATGATGTCGATCGAAATCGAGCGCGCCGAAGCGATTACCTGGATCCGCATCCAGCTGGCTCAGCATGGGCTGAGCCTGTCCCACCTGCAGGCCGCCGGCTGTTTTTCCGAGCCGCCACCGGCGACGTTGCCTGGTGTGGTGCGCTACCGCAACGCGCACGGGCAGGGCTGGGACGGCCGCGCCGCAATGCCCGACTGGCTGCAGCGGGCGGTCAATGCAGGGCAGACCGTGGAACATTTCCGCGTGCCCGTCGCGGAAGCCACGGGGCGCGCCGGGAAGGGGAGTTCCCATTGTGATGAGCCAGGAGGATCTGCAAAAGGCAGGTCTGGAGGCGCTAGGGAAGAAGTGGGCGTGATGCGTGGTTGGCGAAATCGGTAATGGACGGCCTTCCGAGGGCGCCGTCCGAGAATACACCACTGCCGTTTCCGCGCCGATGCCATGCCCCGCCATTGACAAGCGGAACTTCATTAGCTGTCGCATCTGCTGCTCTCAAGAAACAAAAATAACGGTTCTTCAGACTTTCGTGTGGGTAGGTAGTACGCTTTCGCGCATGGCTTGGTAAGGAGGTGTGCGATGGACAGCGTGGAACTGTACCGGCAGCTGCTTGGCGTGACTGCGCCATGGACGGTGGAGCGTGTCGACC
>NZ_JBFTLX010000526.1:0-1110 GCF_056396665.1 Cupriavidus sp. 05T313
CCTGCCCTATGCGGACGTGCCAAGCCCGAGGACCTTCAGCACCTTTGGCAATCTGGCCTTTCCAAGGCGGACAAGACCGCATTGCTCAAGTGCGGATCAGACGTTGCCCTGGGGGCGGCACAGACGGATGAGTTGTCTGGCGTGCATGACATCGATCCCGCGCTCGGCGTTCCTGGCGTTGGCGCAGCGTGGTTCGGTGCGRCATTGGCAATCGAGGCTGCACAGCAAGACCTAGCGCCGCAGCTGCTCGCCTGCCGGGAAGGTGCGCTGCGACTGGCGGTTGTGCGCCCAATTGCACAACAGAATGAACGGGAAGCAACTTGATGGGCAATCGAAAGGACTTGGGCTACAAGATCGTGGTCGTTGGCATCACGGCGGCGGCAGCGGCGACAGTGTATTTCGTTGGCGCAGAGAGCATGTCTGCCCGCAGGCAGGCAGCAATCATTGCGCTGGCAGGTGCCGCGGTGCTCCTGCTGCGCGGTCCCATTACGGCGGCATGGGGCGCTGTTGCCCGCCGCTCGAAAGAACGGAAGCGATACCTGCGTGATCCCGGCGCGCGCCTAGGCAAGGGCCACGCTGCCAAAACGGGGCTGGCGGCGTTGCGCTTAGCAAGCCTCAAGCTCGCGTTGCAGGAGCGGCACTACCGCCGCCAGCCCCGTCTGCTGGTGACTGGAGATGACGCCGTGATTATCCGGCTGCTGCCAGAGCTGACTGAAGCGGGCTGGCTCAGCACACCGGATGCGATGCTGCTGTGGGATCAGACCGACAGCAACGGCCAGCCGGATATGGACTGGCTGAGGCAAATCTACAAACTACGCCGCCGCCGTCCGGTGGATGCCGTTGTCCTCGTGACCAACGGCGAGGCTGAGTTGCCGGCGCAACGCCGTATGACCTTGCCGTATGGCTTCAGCCTGGCGCGCATCGCCGAATTGCTGCGCTGGTCCGCCCCGGTYTACCTGCTSGATGTGGCGGAGGCGAGAACGGCGGCCCACGGCCTCATGCCGGTCATCAGTTGCGAGTTGCCGCGCCAGGCGGATGCGGACGCCATCGATGACGCGTTGCGCACGCTGCGCGACCAGCTGGCGCAGCGCGTGGTCGCGCAACTGATGG
>NZ_JBFTLX010000527.1:0-1075 GCF_056396665.1 Cupriavidus sp. 05T313
AGATCTATGAGATCGACCCCAACAAATGCACGGAATGCGTCGGACACTTCGATGAGCCGCAATGCCAGCAGGTTTGCCCGGTGGCTTGCATCCCGAACGACCCCAACCGGGTCGAGACGCGCGATACCTTGATGCAGCGCTATCGTCTGCTGACGGCGGCCAAGCGGGTGGCTTGACGCGGGCATTGCGCCCTGCGGCACAAAAAAGCCCCGTCACCGAGAGGTGACGGGGCTTTTTTATTGGTCCGCCTGCGGTTTGCTGCTTGCGAAGCGCCTTCAGCGGGTGGTGTGCAACTCCAGCATGGCGCGTTCGTTTTCGCCCCTGGCCAGCAGCGCCAGCGGCGCCAGGCTACGGTCGATGGCTTCGTCGATGGCCTGCTGCTCCTCGCGGCGCGGCGGCTTCAATACATAATTGATCACATCCTCCCGCTCGCCGCCACCGCTTGCCGAGTTGCGCGGATGGCCCACGCCGATGCGCAGGCGCCAGTAGTCCTGCGTTGTCAGGTGCGCGGCAATGTCCTTGAGTCCGTTGTGGCCGCCGGCGCCGCCGCCGCGCTTGAGCTTGACGGTACCGGGCGGCATGTCCATTTCGTCGTGGGCTACCAGGATTTCGTCAGGCAGGATCTTGTAGAAACGCGCCAGCGATACCACTGACTGGCCGGAGCGGTTCATGAACGTGGACGGCTTGAGTAGCCAGATGTCCTGGTCCCATAGCCGCGCGCGCGCGGCCAGGCCGTGGAAGCGGCCTTCAACGCGCAGGGTGGCGCCGCCCATGCGGGCCAGTTGGTCGACCAGCCAGAAGCCGGCGTTGTGGCGGGTGGCTTCGTATTCCGCCCCGGGGTTGCCGAGACCGACGATGAGTTTGATCATGGGTTGGACTGCTTGGTTGGGAGGACTCAGGCGGATCTGACTGCGACTGCTTAACTGCAGTGTCATAGGCCTAAAAGCCTAAAATCAAAGGCAGTTTCACCACCCCTGCGGGGCGGCGACCTACTTTCTTGTCACGCCAAGAACGTAGGCAAAGAAGGCGCCCCATACGGGATGGGCAAACATTCACGGCTCGCTTCGCATCGCGC
>NZ_JBFTLX010000528.1:0-1062 GCF_056396665.1 Cupriavidus sp. 05T313
GTACTTCAGTGCTCGCCTCTTCGATGGCGGGCCGTAGGTACTCGCGAATCTTGTTCTTGCAATCAACCAAGACCTGGCGTTGCTCCGGTTCAACCTCGATATTATCCCCGAAGGTCCCGTTAGCGACGGTCGAGTAAAACAGTCGAGTCAGCTTCAGCATCACGCCACCTTCAGGTTGTTAACACGTGGCCCGTAGTAGTAGGTCGGCACGGGCGCATTGTGGTCCATGAAATTGCCAAACGCCGCGCTGCCGACGAAATCCTTGGCAGCCTCGGCCGCAGACCCGAGCAGGACCTCGCGGGCGGCAGCATCTGCTTTATCCAACGCCACGGCTTGCGACCGTTCGTCGGTGAGTACGTCATCAATATGGACGTAGTTCCCATTGGGAAACTGGTGGCGCAGCATGTGGTCGCTCATCGCTTCCTGCGCCGAAATCCCAAGGCCAAAAAGTCGCTTGGGTGCATTGACCGGCCACCAGCCACCCCAATCGATGGTTCCGCCAGCGCGATTCCGCTTCGGATTGACTGTGAATTTCGACGACATCGTCCCAATTGACAGTACGCCGACATCCCCTTCAGCCCGTGAGGCGCCCAAAAATTTGAAAGCTTCGTGAACACCAAGCAGCCCTGGCGCATTCGCAAACAGGCCGCCGTCGACGTACTGGCAGTTGTTGAACACGTAGCGGGGGAAAACTATTGGCGCCGCGCTAGTTGCCATCGCGACGTCGACCACTCGATGACGATGGTCAGTCTTGAAGTCGGGGTGATGAGGCGTTTTGAAGACTACCGGCAGGCCGCGCGTGTAGTTGATGGAAGGAACAATGACGGGGTGCAGGCATTCGCCGACGAGTCGCTCACCAAACACCTCCTCTCCCAACAGGTACTTGAACAGTGGTTGGCTGCTGTACTGGGACCGAAAAAGGCCACGGCCGGAAAAGCGCCTACGAAAAATTTCTGCGCCGTGTTTTTCGAACAGCTTCACCATCCGTTGCGCAGGAATCTCGAGAGCAACCGCTAGCGCCAGGATGCCACCGATAGACGTGCCGGCGATGAGGTCGAACCG
>NZ_JBFTLX010000529.1:0-1049 GCF_056396665.1 Cupriavidus sp. 05T313
GGCTCGTTATGGCCGGCGTGCCGGCTGCCTCCACCGGCTTGAACGAGCCGGGCCGCACCGTCAGCACCACCGTGGCGTGCCCCGGGAACTCCATCTCCACGTTCACCTTCTGCCCGTAGCCCGAGCGGGTGGCCACCCAGCCGTCCCCGTCGCRCTCCACCTTGAACACGTCGGTGGTGAACCCGTGGCCGTCGCGCACCACCAGCGGCGCCGCGTAGCCCAACGTATCGATGCTATGCGGCAGCAGCACCAACGAAGGCTGCCGCGCGGCGATCAGCGCGCGCACCGAAGCTTCATATACCTCCGGATCGAAGGCATCCCCGGCGCTCTGCACCGTCACGATCTCATCCACCCCCGCCAACTGCAGCGCCTGCGCGTGGCGCGCCGGGTCGGCGGCGATCAACGCCACCTGTACCGGCTCGCCGCTGGATGCCTTCAGCGAAGTTGCCAGGCCGATCAGCTCGCGGCTGACCGGACGCAGTTCTCCCTTGCGATGCTCGACTACCACCAGAATGCCCGCCATCATGCTTCTCCCCTGAATTCCTTGATGATCTTCGCCAGTTGCGATGCCTGCTCCGCGGGGGTGCCCTCGATCATCTGGGCGCGCCCTTTCTCCGGCACATACATGCGCCGCACCCGCGACAGCGATCCCGCCGCGCCGGTATCGCCGGCCGCCAGTCCGATGTCGTCCGGCCCGACCACCTCGATGGGCCGTGCCGCCGCCTGCTTGATGCCGCGCAGCGATGCGTAGCGCGGCGTGTTGATACCCAGTTGCAGCGTGAGCACGGCCGGGGTGTTGATCTTCACGACGGCGTAGGTGCCGCCCTCCAGCTCGCGCCGCACCGTTGYCGTGCCCTCGCCCGGGGTGTATTCCAGCGCGGCCACCACCGCCGCATGGGGTGTGTCCAGCAGGCCCGCCATGGCCATGCCGGTGGCGCCGAAAGCGTGATCGGAAGCCTGCACGCCAGCAAAAACAAGATCGGCGGACTCGCGGCGGGCAAGCGCGGCCAGCACGCGCGCCACCGCGATCGGGTCGGCCTCTTCCAGGG
>NZ_JBFTLX010000530.1:0-1030 GCF_056396665.1 Cupriavidus sp. 05T313
ACCGCCGGCTGCGCGCCAGCCCTCGGCCCAGCCTTTGCGTCCGCCTGGTCCGCCTGCGACAGTGTCACGGCCGGCGGCACCCGCTCCGGCTGCAACAACGCCCGCGCGCCGGGAAGCGCCGCCGTCACGGCCGGCCGCCATGGAAGCCAATGACGCCGGCCCGGGCAATGACGTGCCGCCGTGGGAAAACGCGGGCAGCAGCGACGTACCGCCGTGGGAGGACCTCCCGCCGGACCTGCCCATGATCGGGCCGTATGACAGCGATCCCGAACCGATGCCGGCGCGCCAGCCCGCGCCGCGCAGCGAAACCGCCACGCGGCCCGCGCCGGTTGCCCGCGCACCGGTCCAGGCCGCGCCGGCCGAACCCGCCGAGCCCGTGCGGATCACGCCGCCGAAACCGCCGGTGGCAGGCGAGGATGGCTCGCCGCCGGCCTTTACCGGCGCCTGGCCGGAGCTGGCTGCCAGCCTKCCCCTCAAGGGCCTGGCGCAGCAGCTTGCCTACCAGAGCGAACTGGTACAGGTGGTAGGCCGTACTTTCCACTTGCGCGCGCCGGTGGCACCGATTACCGAGGCTGGCGTCGTCGAACGCCTGCAACAGACGCTGGCCGAGCATCTCGGCGTCGACGTGCGGGTGCAGTGCGAAATTGGCGCGGTGGCCGATACCGCCGCAGCCGCGGATGCCCGGGCCCGTGCCGAGCGCCAGCGCGAGGCCGAAGCCACGATCGCAGGGGATCCTTTCGTGCAGGGTTTGCTGCGCGAGTTCGGCGGCACGATCCTGGAAGGATCGATCCAGCCGCGCGCCGCCTGAGCGCCGCTTATTTTTGCAAGGCCGCCGGCGCCCATGACGCGCGGCGGCCCGTAACTTCTATCCAATCGCTAATCAGGAGCATTCCATGATGAAGGGCCAACTGGCCGGGCTGATGAAGCAAGCCCAGCAGATGCAGGAAAACATGAAGAAGATGCAGGAGCAGCTCGCGCTGATCGAGGTCGAGGGCCAGTCCGGCGCCGGCCAGGTCAAGGAGACCATGAC
>NZ_JBFTLX010000531.1:0-996 GCF_056396665.1 Cupriavidus sp. 05T313
GTATTCGAAGACCAGAATGCCCTGATGGCCGAAGGTGCGGGCGCTCCGGTGGCTATCGTCGGCGGCAACCACCTGCTGCTGAAGATCGAAATCGACGCGGCCGCGGAACGCGTGCGGCTGGCCAAGGAAATAGAGCGCATCAGCGCCGAAATCGGGAAATGCCGCGGCAAGCTCTCCAATGAGAGCTTCGTCGCCAAGGCACCTCCCGCCGTTGTCGCGCAAGAAACCCAGCGTCTGTCGGATTTCGAACAGACGCTGGTCAAGCTGCAGGATCAAATACAGCGATTGCCGGCATGAGCTTTGCGTCACCAGCAGGGCTATGTACACCGAAATGATAAGGAAACCTGATATGGAAACCCGTGTCACCAAGGCTGTCTTCCCGGTAGCCGGTCTCGGCACTCGTTTTTTGYCGGCTACCAAGGCGAGCCCGAAGGAAATGCTGCCCGTGGTCGACAAGCCGCTGATTCAGTACGCCGTGGAAGAAGCCATGGCCGCTGGCATCACCGAGATGATCTTCGTGACCGGCCGCTCCAAGCGCGCCATTGAGGATCATTTCGACAAGGCCTACGAGCTCGAGGCGGAACTGGAGGCCAAGAACAAGCAGGCCCTGCTCACCCTGGTGCGCTCGATCAAGCCGTCGCACGTGGAGTTTTTCTACGTGCGCCAGCCCGAGGCCCTCGGCCTTGGYCACGCCGTGCTGTGCGCGGAAAAGCTGGTGGGCGACGCACCGTTCGCCGTGATGCTGGCCGATGACTTGCTGGATGGCGAGCCCCCGGTGATGAAGCAGATGGTGGACCTGTACGGCCACTACAACTGCTCGGTGCTGGGCGTGGAAGAGATCGCGCCGGAGCAGAGCCGCTCCTATGGCGTGGTCGCCGGCCGCGAATGGGACGAAGGCGTGATCAAGGTATCCGACATCGTCGAGAAGCCCGCGCCCGAGAACGCACCGTCCAACCTGGGCGTGGTGGGCCGCTACATCCTCACGCCGCGCATCTT
>NZ_JBFTLX010000532.1:0-974 GCF_056396665.1 Cupriavidus sp. 05T313
CGCAGCAAGCGCATCAGGTGATCCTCGCTCCAGCTGGGCTCTGCCAGCGCGATCTCGATGACGGTTGGCGCCAGCGCCTCGCGGCCGCGCTCGTGTTTGAGTTCCACCAGGACTTTGGTGACCGCCARRTGGTGCGCGGCCAGCCAGCCCAGCATCTGCACGATGAGCCCGCGGCTGTAGAGCAGGGTGGCCTCCGCATGCTCGATGCGATCGGGGAGGTCGACCTGCGCGGAGAAGGTTGGCGGGGCCTGTAGCCATTCGAAGATCTCTGGCGCCTGGCCCAGGGCGCGATCCATCGTCTCGTTCAGTTCGCGGCCGCACCGACGCTGCAGCCCGGCCCGTGGCAGCCGGCGAATATCGCCAAGGCAACGACACCCCAGTCCATCCAGCCATTCCAGGAATGGCCGTGCGGCGGGCAGGGTGCCGACGGCGAGGGCGCCCAGCCGGCGTTCCAATGCCTCGATCTTGAGTGTGCTTCCACCGCCGGCGTGGGCCAACAGCCAAGCGCCTTGGGCCGTCGGCGCACAGCCGCAGGCCGCGCTGAACCCCAGCGCAGCGACCGAGGCGCGCATGCGGTGGCGCAACTGGCGGATGCCGCCGAACAGCCGCAGGCTGGCCGACACGTCGACCAGCACGGACGCTTCCTCGGCATGCACCACGTTGGGCGCGAACTGCAGGAGCGCCATGGCCACACGCTGCAGAGCGTCGGCTTCCTTCTCCGGGGCCCGATCGTATAGCAGGGTCTGCGGCGCGATGGTCAGCACACCGCCGCGGCGCATCTGCGGGCGGACGCCAGCCTCCGCCGCCAGGCGTGAGCCGAGGTGGACGCGTTCCTTGTCCAACACCGCCACAGCCAACTCAGTGGACCAATTCGGCCGGAAGACTTCGAGTGGCAGGGACGAGAGGTGCAGGCAGATCCAGAGGCGCAACATGACGGTGAAGCAGGATCGGCGACGGTTCCAGCAGGACGCGCA
>NZ_JBFTLX010000533.1:0-973 GCF_056396665.1 Cupriavidus sp. 05T313
TTGCAGGCTGGATATGTGTGCCGTATCGAGCCTTCACAAGAACCGGTATAGCGATAGCCTTTTTTAAGCATACATTGCTGTATCTCCATATATTTCGCACCAGCTGCATCTCGCATCTCTTGAGCGTCAACTCCAGACTTTGGGCTACTGTATCCTCCATCCCGCATCCCCCCACATTCCACCCAGTCCAGATTTCTGTCTTCCACACCTCCAACCTTTTTTTCCCAATAATCACTGAGAGGCGTGATATTCATTCCCGCAGATGGATTTCCATTCATCCAAAACCCTCCTATCCCACACCCAAATAATAAGAGAGGGAGAAAAACAACTATAAAAAATTTAATCTTCATCAAAAACCATCAAAACATACAAAATGGATAAAAATATTTTATTTAAGGAGGTAAAGTTAATCTGGCAGCTCTTAAATTCCCGACTTTAGAAGAAGAGAAATAGCCTGCCAGACTTCGGGGGGCAATGCCTCGGCCATTGCGAAAGGCCCGGAAATAGGAATTGCCGCGATACTCCATGCCTCATGCCCGACTTTTACCGCAAGTGAGCGCTCTCGCTTCGCATTGCCTTCCTCGTCGTAGAGCCCCCCCAACTTTCCACCAATCATGTCATGAGTGCCGGCAAAGGATTCGATCAATCTATCTTGCCAACTACCAGTCCCGTAAGGCACACCGAATAAAGTGCCTCTTACACCCTGTATCCCACCGGTAAGGCCGCCCATTTCTTTACCTTTCTCTGTCCCCAAAAATTCAGCCAAACTCATCCCGACAGCCCCGTTATCAAACTGAACCTGTTTTTTGTCATCAAGATCCAGACTTCCATCGGTTTTCTTTAGACACCGCTCATTAGTTTTTCCGCATAGCTTTTCCAAATCAATTCGTGTGCCACCAAGTTTTACACCGTCCCCATTGGACCCCACACTTTCGCCAGATATATTATTGATAGTAGTTTGACCATCTGTTAC
>NZ_JBFTLX010000534.1:0-957 GCF_056396665.1 Cupriavidus sp. 05T313
CCACCCCTTCCCATCCCGAACAGGACCGTGAAACGACTCCACGCCGATGATAGTGCGGATACCCGTGTGAAAGTAGGTAATCGCCAGGCTCTCCCTTGAAACCCCCCAGTACGAAAGTACTGGGGGGTTTTGCTTTTGCGGCGGCGATTAATATTGATTAAAACGCCGCTGTCGCGCTGTTTGGGTCGGCAGCTGCTTGTAGGTCCCAGGCGCTCCAGGAAGGCCGTCTGGGGCCTTCCTGGCGGCTCCGGCGAGCCCCTATAGGGTGAAGGTGTTCATTCTTTATCGAACACCGGAGATTGATGGTGTGACCGAAGATGGCCAGTGCAGGCATCGACGTCATCTCCAAATGGGCTGTCCTTCCGGACTTTGCATAGTACGGAAAGTGCTTGACAGCCAAGGAGAGTTACACCATAATCTTAAGTTCTCTGCGGAGAGGTGCCCGAGTGGCTAAAGGGGGCAGACTGTAAATCTGTTGGCTTACGCCTACGTTGGTTCGAATCCAACCCTCTCCACCAAGAATTGCAAAGTAGTAGTGCCCGGCAGGTGTGGGTGAAGCAGAAAGCGTGGTAACCCGGCGGGTGTAGCTCAATGGTAGAGCAGAAGCCTTCCAAGCTTACGACGAGGGTTCGATTCCCTTCACCCGCTCCAGATTGCCCGGGTTGCAGTTCTAAAAGCAGCAGTCAAGTTTCGCCCATGTGGCTCAGTGGTAGAGCACTCCCTTGGTAAGGGAGAGGTCGGCAGTTCGATCCTGCCCATGGGCACCAAATACCGCACTGGCAATATCGCTACCGACACAGGAGTCGCGAAATGGCAAAGGAAAAGTTCGAGCGGACTAAGCCGCACGTGAACGTTGGCACGATTGGTCACGTTGACCATGGCAAGACCACGCTGACGGCCGCGATTGCTACGGTGCTGGCAGCCAAGTTTGGCGGCGCCGCCAAGAAGTACGACGAA
>NZ_JBFTLX010000535.1:0-935 GCF_056396665.1 Cupriavidus sp. 05T313
GGTTGCGGCTGCGGTGGGCGTGGCTCGGCAGACGGTGTACACGTGGAAGGCGCGACTGGACGAAGGCGGCATCGACGCGCTGCGCACCATGGCCCGTGGACGGCCGTCGTTGCTCGACGATGCCCAGCGCGAGCAGTTGTGTCGTGCCTTGCTGCAGCGCCCCACCGAGCATGGCTTTGGCACCGAACTGTGGACGCTCAAACGGGTGCGTCTACTCATCGAGCAACGCTTCGGGGTGTCATACAACGAGGCCCATGTCTGGCGCATTCTGGATTCGCTCGGCTTCTCGCCCCAACGCCCAGACCGACGCGCTATCGAACGCGACGAGGACGCKGTGCTGGCGTGGAAGCAAAAGACCTGGCCYGCGCTCAAAAAAARTGTACGCGGGAGCAACGGCTGATCGTCTTYATTGACGAGTCTGGRCTYTCGGAGCGACCCACGCGCGTGCGCACCTGGGCGCCGAAAGGTMAAACGCCAGTCATCCAGTTTCATTTCAACTGGAAACATGTCTCGGCCATCGCGGGCCTSAGTTATCACAACTGCCTGTTCCGCCTTTACGACGGCGCGATCAAGAGTGCACAGATCGTGGAGTTCCTCAAGGCGCTGCGCGCGCACCTCAAGCGCCGCCTGATGATCATCTGGGACGGCGCAGCGCAGCACAAGAGTCGCATCGTGCGCGACTACCTCGATAGCACTGGTGGGGCAGTGCAGATGGCCTTTGTCCCGCCCTACAGCCCGGACCTGAATCCAGTGGAGTATCTCTGGGCCTGGCTCAAGCGCCATGCCCTGGCCAACTTCTGCCCACACTCGCTCACCGAACTCAAAACGACCGCCCGCAATCGGCTGCGCAGCGCACAACAACGCGCCAACATCATTGCCGCGTGCTGGAAGCAGGCCGAGTTGTGGTGATGTCATCATTTATACAAGGATCAATA
>NZ_JBFTLX010000536.1:0-933 GCF_056396665.1 Cupriavidus sp. 05T313
ACGTCATCTCGATCATCAGGAACACCGCGAACGTGATCCCGACCAGCAGGCCGGTGAACTTGGCCCGGTCGTTGACCAGCAGCTTGTAGGCGAGCTTGAGAATGCCGGGCACCATACTTTTTCTTTCTTGTCAGCGTGCCGCATTGGCCGCATTGGCCGCGCCACCTACAGCTACCTACCGCCAGCGACCACCATCGCCCACTCCGGGCGGGATCCGGGAGGGCATCTGGGGTAGGGGGCGAGCCGCGCAGCAAACCTCGCGTTCCCGCCGTTCAGGTGTGCAGCGGCGACTGCACGCTGCCTGAGCGCTCGCGCTCACGCTCGTTGTGCAGCACGCTGGCGAGCATGTTCCATTGGGAGCCGAGGGCGTCCACCAGATCATCCAGGGACAGCACGCCAACCACCGTCTCGGCATCCGTTACCGCGAGCCGGCGCACGCCGTGCGCCAGCATCGCTTGCAGCGCGTCGTCCATGCCGGCATCCTTGCCGATCGCAACCACGCCGCGCGTCATCACGTCGGCCACGGTCGCCTGCCCGGGCGCGATGCCCGCGGCGGTGCTCTCCAGCACGATGTCCCGGTCCGTCACGATGCCGATCGCGCGCTGGCCCCCGCCGAAGGGCTCGGTGACCACCAGCGCGCCGACGTGGCGGTCGCGCATCTGCACGGCGGCGTCGCGCAGCGTGCACGTATGCGGGATATGAACGGCGGACAGCGAGCAAATCTCTTCGATCCTCATCATGATTCTCCTGGCGTGGCGTGGCGTAGCCGGCCTACACGCGCCCATCAAGCTTCGCGTGCGGTACATCGGCGATGCACAGTGGCTTGCAAGGCGCGCCGGACCTGAACTCAGTCTAGCGCCGGGCGCGCGGCCGCCATTGATGCAAATCAACCCGCTTGCCGGCTTTTGCCGCGCCTGGAAGGCGGGATCGCTC
>NZ_JBFTLX010000537.1:0-932 GCF_056396665.1 Cupriavidus sp. 05T313
GCACGGCGGCGGCGCTGACCTGAACGAACATAAAACCTAAACCCACAACAAAAACGCAACGGCGAAAGATACCATAAAAGCACTTTTCCGTTGCGGTATCTGAAGTCTCCGTGCCGTCCCACACGCAACACTTCAGAACATACCAACAGGTAACATAACATTTATTATGTTAAGTAATTAACATGTGAGCGACGCGCGATGGCGAAGCGGCTCGCCTGTTCTGCCCCGAAATTGAGACAAAAAACCAGGCGCCTGGAGATCRCACTTTCGCAACCTCCTCCATCTCCCCATCTCCCCATCTCGCCTTGCCGGCACTGCTAATTTCGTACGATTCCAGTGCCTGGCGTCCTCAGTGTCATCAGCCATTTAGCAACACCCTCTTTGTTGACTTCCTCAATTGGATATCCACGGGAGACGATTGTATTTCGAGCACCCACACTTAATTCTGAGCTTGTCACAATCAAGCCAAAATGTGCGTCGGCAAACTGGACGTCTGTCATAAGACCTTTGACAACAACCTTCTCCACTTTGTCTTTTTGTCTCTTACACTGAATGATCCCGTGCGGAGCGTTTTCGCTTTCATCCGGCAGCCAGATGCGAATATCGACTCCGTCATCATTCCCACCCGGCCCTAGCTCCACTTTGTATCCGACTCTAAAAAAATACTCGGCGGTTAGTTCCTCGAACTTGCGCCAATGCATCTTTCCAATAGACTCTGGATTTTGACTAAGATAGTCAATGAAACGTTGATCAATGAATTCTCCATACGCCGGTTTTGTCTTGCCTCCTGCAAACAAGGAGCTTAATTTTTCGATATTTCTCCACTCCGTGTAACGCACAATACTGTGCGGGCTCAAACTAACGACTCGATTAAAAGTTTCGATCACCTCCATGGAAATTCTAAGACCTCGCTCTCCATACTTTGCAAATAC
>NZ_JBFTLX010000538.1:0-930 GCF_056396665.1 Cupriavidus sp. 05T313
CAGCTTCATGTCGCGCAGTTGCCGCATGTAGTCGCGCAGTTGCCGCATATAGAAATGCCGGCCGGACGGCCCGTTGTTCCAGCCAAGGAACACGTCGCTGGCCGCCTGCATCAGCCGCTGGCCCTCCACCACACGGCGGCCTTCATGCGTCACCGGCGGCGACTTGAAATAGCGCGCCACTACCGACTGCGTGGCCTGCTTGCTTTGCAGGAAGAGCGGCTTGCCGTGATTGTCGATCATCAGGATGATCAGGCAGCGCGTGCCGACGCTGCCCACCCCCACCACCTTGAAGGCGGCATCGTGGCGCGTGAAATGGCTGAGCAACTGGCGCCTGTCTGGCGCCATGGTACCCAGGTATTCCTTGAACGCCCTGTCGAAAGCCTTGTCGGTGTCGGTGATCTTCATCCAGTCGTCCTCGGGGGAGAACAGCGTGTTCTCGCCTCGTATGTGGAAGATCCCTGGCGGTGCGTCGCGGATAACCCAGCGCTCGCCAACCCGCTCCGACAACTTCGGCAGCAGCGCCTGGCTGGCGCGCTTGGTCGCGCGCGCCATGCCGCGCTCCAGGGCTTTGTGGATCTGCGGCGAAGGCGTCTCGGCCATCAGCCGCTCGAAGGTGATGGCGTCATACCAGGTGTCGAGAATGCCCATCCCGGCATAGTTGGCCATGCGCTCCTGATAGCTGCGCACGATGCGGTAGACCAGGTCGTCGATCACGCCCCGCTTGTGGCGCAGATGCCGGCCCGCCACCACGAAGCTGGCGGTAAGCCGCTTCAGGTCCCATTCCCAGGGCCCGAGGCTGGTTTCGTCGAAATCGTTGAGGTCGAACAGCAGCGAGCGTTCAGGGCTGGCAAACCCGCCGAAGTTGGCCAGGTGGCAGTCGCCGCAGATCTGGATGGGGATGTCTGAATTCGGCGTACCGGCGAGGTCATG
>NZ_JBFTLX010000539.1:0-927 GCF_056396665.1 Cupriavidus sp. 05T313
AAGCGCATGTTGGCCACCGAAGCATCGAGCGCCTCGGCTGCGCCCAAAGCCGGGTGCAGCATCGAGCCGAACGCCAGGAAGGCCACGCGCTGGCCGGCGCGCGCGCCGCCGGTACGGCGCATCTCGCCCTTGCCGACCGGCAGCGCGGTGAGCGCGGTCTCGGTCGCCACGCCGGCGCCGGCGCCGCGCGGATAGCGCACGGCGGTCGGGCAGTCCTGCTGGAAGGCCGTGGTCAGCAACTGGCGGCATTCGTTCTCGTCGGCCGGCGTCATCACCATCATATTGGGGATGCAGCGCAGGAAGGCGATGTCGTATGCGCCGGCGTGGGTGGCGCCATCGGCGCCCACCAGGCCCGCACGGTCGAGCGCGAACACCACCGGCAGGTTCTGCAGCGCCACGTCGTGGATCAGCTGGTCATAGCCGCGCTGCAGGAAGGTGGAGTAGATCGCCAGCACCGGCTTGAGGCCTTCGCAGGCCAGGCCGCCCGCGAACGTCACGGCGTGCTGCTCGGCGATGCCCACATCGTAGTAACGATTCGGAAAACGCTTTTCGAACTCCACCATGCCCGAGCCTTCGCGCATGGCCGGCGTCACGCCGACCAGCTTGGGATCGGCGGCAGCCATGTCGCACAGCCAATCGCCGAACACCTGGGTATAGGTCTTGCGGGCCGGCTTGGGCGACGGACGGATGCCTTCAGCCGGGTTGAACTTGCCGGGACCGTGGTAGAGGATCGGGTCGGCTTCGGCCAGCTTGTAGCCCTGCCCTTTCTTGGTGACCACGTGCAGGAACTGCGGGCCGCCGCCCTCGAGGGCGCGCTGGCGGATGTTCTGCAGCGTCGGCACCAGCGACTCGAGATCGTGGCCATCGATCGGGCCGATGTAATTGAAGCCGAATTCCTCGAACAGCGTGGCCGGCACCACCATGCCC
>NZ_JBFTLX010000540.1:0-921 GCF_056396665.1 Cupriavidus sp. 05T313
TCCTTGGCGCCGGCCACGTCGCCCACCGTCTTGGCGACCGCCTCGCCGGCGGCCTGGGCGGCGGCCATCATGTCGGACTGCTTGTTCAGCACCTGGTCCAGGTTGGGGTTCTTGCCGACCGTGCTGTTGGTGCCGGCGGTGTCCCGCCGCAGGTCGGCCAGGTCCTGCTTCTGGTTGGCCTGGTCCTTGATGGTGATGGYGCCTCCGGCCACTGCGCTGCGTGCCGCGCCGTCCTGGCTGCCGCTCTCGTGCTGCGGGATCATCGGGTTGATGCCGCCGGTGTTCTTGCCGGAGGTCTGGCCGCTGTTGCTCTGACCGGWGGGTGCGCCAAGTGCCCCGCCTGCCGWGAGGCCMGCGGAAGTCGCGCTGTAGTCCGAGTGGTTGGCGATGTCGCTCCAGGTGAGCGTGCCGGTGGTCAGGCTGTTCTTGTCCTTGCCTGCCTCGCTGGCGATSACCGCGCCATGCAGGTCGGTATTGCCCTTGACGGYGATATCGAAACCGTCCTTGCCGGCCTGGATGCCGGACTGCTCGCTGACGTTGGCGTAGCTGCCATTGGCCTTGCCCAGGCTCGCGGAGAGGCTGCCGGTAGCGCCGGCCTGGCTGATGCTGATACCACCCCCCATGCTCTGCTGCCTGGCACGCATCTCCTCGGTTTCCTGGCGGCTGGCGATATTGAGGTTGCCGCCGGCACTCCCGGTCACCTTGCCGCCAGCGACCATGCCGCCGAGGACATTGGTGTCGTTGCCCGACACGAAGGTGACCGACTCGCGGCCGTTCACATGGCTGTTGGCTTGCGAGATGCCCTGGCTGTCCGAGTTGCCCTTTGCTTTGGAAGCGGAGGCCGATACGCCGAAGCCGGCATTGCCCTGGCCAAGGCCRTACGACACGCCGACGCCGGCGCTTGTGGACTTGTTGGTGCTG
>NZ_JBFTLX010000541.1:0-911 GCF_056396665.1 Cupriavidus sp. 05T313
CTGCCATGCGCTGTTCGACTGCCATGCGCTGTTCGAGGACCACATGCATGACTCGCTGGCGGGCTTCTACATGGCAGGCGCCGTGACCGAGCTCGATCGCAACACGGCCATCGAGAATGTGTGCCGCAAGCATGCGGCCAACCGGCCGCTCAGCGGGTTCGAGGTGAAGATCTACAAGGAAAACCAGGCCTGGATCGACCGCCGGATGACACCGCCGGAGGTTGGCCAGGGGCCGAATTGCAAGGCAGAGATGGGCGCCGTCTTCCCGGTGCAGACCGATGCGGATGTCGGAGACCTGCGCGACTGGGTGATCGTGAGCCAGACCAACACGCGGCGGGAGGGCGGTGGCTACCTGCGGGACCGGGCCATCTTTAGCGAGATGTAAAGAACGTCAATCGAGAAGAATATGAAATTTGATCGCGCCATCGAGGCCTTCATCAAGGAATTTGTCTCGGACCTGGCCAACAAGAACGTCGCGATTTTTGCGGGCGCTGGCATGTCGAAGAGCGTGGGTTATGTGGACTGGCCATCGCTCCTTAGTGATATCGCGGCTGAGCTCGGCCTGAGCGTGGATAAAGAGCACGATCTGATATCGCTGGCCCAGTATCACGTGAGTCATCGCGGCAACCGATCCGGGATTACAAAAAATACTGGAGGAGTTTTCTCATCAGGGCGAACTGTCGGAGACGCACAAAATCCTGACGCGCTTGCCTATTCCGGTCTACTGGACCACGAATTACGACACGCTGATTGAGGATTCTCTCAAGGATGCGTTCAAGATCGCGGACGTCAAAAAGGATGACAAGCAGCTAGCAAATACGCGGCCCAAGCGTGATGCGGCATGTGCCTGGTGCCGGAGAAGCGCGAGCTGTTCGGCTCGATGAGCGTGGCGGACAACCTGGTGCTGGGGG
>NZ_JBFTLX010000542.1:0-907 GCF_056396665.1 Cupriavidus sp. 05T313
CGTCCATTCAAATCGACGGCTTGATGCGCAAACAGATGCAAACCAATAGGGCCTGGATAACTAAACGCCCAGTTCGTAGTTATTATCCGGAAACGCATGGCGTCGTCCTGAGTGGGCTCCCAGTGGCGGTTGGATAGCTAACGCTGTACGCAAGGCTGTCGGCCCGAGCAATGTTCGTGAAAGCACCAAATTGGTACGGATCGCCGACTCAGAGATTGTTGCAAATCGGATCGATGTGGAGTCCACCGCCCAGGGCCGGTTGTTACGTGACAACTGCCCAAAGCCGGCCCGCCCAGGCGGGCGTGACCAAGTCGATGGATGAGCGTCAGGAAGTTGTTACGTGACAACCACACCCCATCTGTAACACTACTTGCCTCTAAAAAATGTGACGCATAAAATTCCGAGAATATTCCAGGAGCAAGTATGCCCGCATTCACAATAGCAGTTGCGAACCAAAAGGGCGGCGTCGGGAAGACGACGCTTAGCCTAAACTTGGCCTCGGCTTTTCAGGCTGGTGGCAGCGAAGTGGCACTAGTGGATGCGGACCCACAGAACACGTCACTGCGGTGGGCTACGAGCGGCGCGGAGCCCCTCCAAGTTTCGGTCACGAGCCTAGCTCCCGCTGGTGAGAAAATAGGTAACGAGATCAGGAAGCTCCAGAGCAAATATGATCTCATCCTGGTGGACTGCCCGGGCAATCTGGAAGACCCGAGGACGCCAGAAGTACTCAAGGTTGCTGATTTCTGTCTGATCCCCATGGGGCCCTCGCCAGCGGACCTTTTCAGCACCATGGCCATGATTCGTGAAGTAGCAAACGTCCAGCGTCGAGTGAATCCAGAGTTGGCTTCCGCATTGATGCTCAACAACATCAACGGCAAAACTCGAATGCGAGAGGAGATCATGACCC
>NZ_JBFTLX010000543.1:0-894 GCF_056396665.1 Cupriavidus sp. 05T313
CGCCAGTTCATTGCCGACGAGCCCGATATCCGGGTGGAAGGGGAAGCTGCCAGCGGCGACGAAGTGATGACGCGCCTGCGTGAGCTCGAGTTCGATGTCGTGGTACTCGATATCTCGATGCCCGATCGCAATGGCATCGACGTGCTCAAGCTGCTGCGCCAGCGGCATCCCGACCTTCCGGTGCTGATCCTTTCCACCTATCCGGAAGACCAGTACGCCATCAACCTGATTCGCGCCGGCGCGTCCGGCTACCTGACCAAGGAAAGCGCGCCTGACGACCTGGTCAAGGCGATCCGCACCGTGGCCCAGGGCCGGCGCTATGTCAGCGCGAACGTGGCGGACCTGCTCATTGGCGGGCTGGATAAGCCGACCAATCAGCCGCTGCACCAGACCTTGTCCAAGCGCGAGTTCCAGATTTTCTGCAAGCTTTCGCGCGGCCAGTCGGTCTCGGTGATCGCCGAGGAACTGTTCCTGAGCGTCAAGACGGTAAGCACGTACCGCTCGCGCATTCTCGAAAAGATGGGCATGAAGACCAATGCCGACCTGACCTACTACGCCATCAAGAACGGTCTGGTGGAGTAGGCGGCGCGGGCGCGATGCCCATTCCCCTGCGTTTGCTATCCTGCGTGGCCCGCCTCCGGATGCCGCCCGCGGTGGCCCTGCAAGCCGTGGATGCGGCGTTGCCGGAACGGAAATCCCCCGCCCGCGCGGCGCCGCTGTAGGACGGACGCCGATAGTTTCTCTCCATACTCTGTTGCTACCATTAAGTCATGTTGGATCAAGCCGCAGCCCCTTCGTATCGAGCGCTGCGGGTCCTGCTAATCGAGGACTCGGCGGTCTTGCGAGGTATGTTGCTTGAATACCTGAGCGCATTCCCGTTTGTCGAGACTGTCG
>NZ_JBFTLX010000544.1:0-882 GCF_056396665.1 Cupriavidus sp. 05T313
CGGTCATTAGGTAGTATTTAGGCTTATCAGGTGGTCCTGACAGATTCGCACGGGATTTCTCGGGCCCCGTGCTACTTGGGATACTTCACCAGGCGGTGCACTACATTTCGGTTACGGGGCTCACACCCTCTCTGGCCGGCCTTTCAAGACCGTTCACCTATGCACACACTCTCACCCCACTGTCCCGGCAGAGACAGAACGGAAAGTCCCACAACCCCGACCATGCAACGCCCGCCGGCTATCACACATGGAACGGTTTAGCCTGRTCCGCGTTCGCTCGCCACTACTAACGGAATCACTATTGTTTTCTCTTCCTGCGGGTACTGAGATGTTTCACTTCCCCGCGTTCCCCCCACGCACCCTATGTGTTCAGRTRCGGGTCACCARRTCACTCGCGCGCYTGGCGGGGTTTCCCCATTCGGACACCCTGGGATCACAGTCCGGTTATCGACTCCCCCAGGCTTATCGCAGATTCCTACGTCCTTCTTCGGCTCCTAATGCCAAGGCATCCACCGTGTGCTCTTAAAAACTTGACCACAAAAGATCAAGGAGTAATTTTCGAGAGAACCACAGAAACCAACCACACCCAACAACACCACCCAAGGGCAGTACCATCACGCGCAGCCAGATCCAGGTTCATATTCTTGGAAATTGCTTCTTATAMAAGATGCTCGCGTCCACTATGTAGTTCTCAAACAACAACCCCRYACCACACACCCCACACACAAACACGTGCGCAGACCGTCATGGCAGGGAAACCAGAAACAAACAAACCCGGGACCTAAACCCCGGCCCTGTTGCCTCAGGACCCAACAGTGTGCCAAACACTAAACCGCCAGCCCCAACCCCGCACCGTTCCAGGACACCGGCCCCTCCACAAGG
>NZ_JBFTLX010000545.1:0-879 GCF_056396665.1 Cupriavidus sp. 05T313
CGCCGAACTGGCTCGCAACTGGCCGTCCATCACCAAGACCAAGGCGCCGCTGGCCGAAGCCGAGGAATGGAAGGACACAGCCGAAAAGC
Source organism: Cupriavidus sp. 05T313 (assembly GCF_056396665.1). NCBI lineage: Bacteria > Pseudomonadati > Pseudomonadota > Betaproteobacteria > Burkholderiales > Burkholderiaceae > Cupriavidus > Cupriavidus sp. 05T313. The sequence continues at coordinate 90 of NZ_JBFTLX010000545.1, forward strand.
TGCAATACCTGCAGCGCTGAAAAGACCTAAAAAAGACAGGTCAGAAAGCCGTCCCCACCCACGCGCTTTCCCGTAATGCCGGGCACGCCTGTGCCCCACAACGTATCAGGACGAATATGGACTTGAGTATCCCCAACCCCGTTGCCGACGCCACCCACCACGTTGCCACAGGCAACGGCGGCGGCGGCCAGCCGCTGGAAATCGACGCGCTGATCGTCGGCGCCGGCCCGGTCGGACTCTTCCAGGTTTTCGAACTGGGCCTGCTCGAAATCAAGGCGCACGTGATCGACTCCCTCAAGGTGGTCGGCGGCCAGTGCGTGGAGCTCTACCCGGACAAGCCCATCTACGACATCCCGGCCGTGCCCATCTGCACCGGCCAGGATCTGACCGACAACCTGCTCAAGCAGATCGAGCCGTTTGAGCCGACCTTCCACCTGGGCCAGGAAGTCGCCGTGGTGGAGCGCCGCGAAGACGGCCGCTTCTTCGTCGAGACCTCGCTGGGAACCCGCTTCATCACCAGGACCATCTTCATCGCCGCGGGCGTGGGCTCGTTCCAGCCGCGCACGGTCAAGGTGGATGGCATCGACAAGTTCGACGGCAAGCAGCTGTTCTACCGCGTCAAGGATCCGAGCCGTTTCCACGGCCGCAACCTCGTCATCGTCGGCGGCGGAGACTCCGCGCTGGACTGGACGCTGGACCTGGCCGGCAAGGCCGAGTCGGTGGTGATGATCCATCGCCGCGACGGCTTCCGCGCCGCGCCCGCCTCCGTCGCCAAGATGAAGGAATTGTG
>NZ_JBFTLX010000546.1:0-877 GCF_056396665.1 Cupriavidus sp. 05T313
AACGGCATGCTGTTCGAAACGCATTACGTTGCGCTACGCGCCGGGACTGTCGAATGCGCCCACGGCTTGTCACTGCATGTTTCCAGGCCGCTGGATCTCGCCAGTCTTGACGCCCTCCTGGTGCCAGGCTTTTGGGCGGAGTCAGTGCGGCAGGTGGAAGACATGATTGTGGCCAACGCTGGCCTCGTATCACTGCTGGCGGCCCGTCGCAAGAACTTGCTGCTGTGGAGCTATTGCAGCGGCGTCTGTTTGCTGGCGGAAAGCGGGCAACTGAATGACCAGGCCGCGACCGTTACCTGGTGGTTGGCGGAGGCAATGGCGCAGCGCTACAGGAAGGTGAAATGGCAAAGCGAGCGGAATTGTGTCGTCACCGCGCGTACGGCCACCGCTTCTGGCGTGAATGGCTACCTACCTATTGCCGAGGCGCTGATAGAGCGGCATGTCAGTCCCGATGTATTGCGTGACCTGGTCAATCTGATGGTACTTCCCCGTGCCGTTCAGCCTCACCGAGCCTTCCAGGCCATGAGCCTGATCGAGCAATCCAGCCGCTTGCTGCGCCAATTGCACACGCTGGTTGAGCAATTGCCTGCCGAACAGATCACGGTGCAGCAATTGGCCGAGCAACTCTGCATGTCGGAACGCACGCTCGCGCGCAAGGTGAGAAGCGAGACCGGGGTCGCCATCGCGGCGTATGCCCGCTGTATCAAACTGAACCAGGTCAGTGACCGCCTTATCCATACGACATCGCCAGTCAGCGTCCTCAGCGCGGAGCTAGGATTCAGTAGCGATTCCAATATGCGCCGCATGTTCAAGGAGCTGACTTCGCTGACGCCCCTGGAATACAGGCAACGGTTTGCGAGATGACGAGGCATTCGGC
>NZ_JBFTLX010000547.1:0-867 GCF_056396665.1 Cupriavidus sp. 05T313
GCCGTGGGCCGTGGAATACGATCACGCTGCCGGCAATCTCGAGCCCACCTCAAACCGCCTGATTCCGATTCGCGTGCGCGTGCCGATCGAAGCCGCTGGCCAGGGCACCCACAAGATCCAGGTGACGGTCACTGCGACAGGAGATGACAGTGGGGGCGGTGCGGAAATCAGCCAGGGCACCAGCTTCATCGTACCGCGCAATCTTTGAACCGAGAAATCTAGAGGAGGCCTGATGATGCAGCAAAGCAATCCCTGGTGGAAGGAACCCTGGCCATGGCTGCTGATGAGCGGGCCCTTGCTGGCGATGGTGGCCTGCGGGGTCACGATCTGGCTGGCCATGACGCACCCGGACCCGCCCGTTGTCGATGGCGTATCGCGGCACGGGTTGGTGGTCGAGAAGACGGGTATCGGGCGGCAGGCTGAGCCGGCCACGGCGCAGGCGAGGTGACCATGAGACTGCGCTGGCTGATGTGGGTGCTATGGCCCGGCTTCCTGGTAGCCGGGCTGACGACCGCCCTGGTGTTTTCGATGGTCGATCCCGGCGATCTGCGCTTCTTCGGACAGCCGGTCGAGGCGTCGCGGGAGGCGGTTTACACCGTGGGCTTCCTGGTCGCGTGGGTGCTTTGTTCGTTGTCGAGCGGCCTGACGCTTTACACCATGCCCACGCGGCTGGCGGAGACAGACGAACTGGAGTGAGCGCGATGCGCGTCTTCGCGCCGCGGGGCAGGGGGCGGCGGAGCAGGAGTGTCGTGACCAGGCCGGCGCGACGTGGTATTGGCACCACGCAAGGAAGGCAAGGCGGCTGCCAATGCCGCGGGAGCCGGGAAACTCCGCGCGGCCGGTCGATGCCTGCCGGACTAGCAGGAC
>NZ_JBFTLX010000548.1:0-849 GCF_056396665.1 Cupriavidus sp. 05T313
GTGTTGCTGTGGCAAAAGAAATCCGATCATCTTCTCTCCTTCGGGTTTGACTAGGCATTGTTGGCGCCAGCACCGCTAGCCTCGGTGCCGATGCATCCCCCGCGCAAGCGCGTTGCCGCTTGCCGGAGACGGGCTACGCCCACGCAAGACGGAAGATACCGAGTCTGAGTCCAGATTGAAATCGGACAGATCCGAAAATGGGTTAGGAAATTTCCYAATTAATTAATTCAGGGCCAAATTTGACCAGGTTCTGAATAATCTGCAGTCGTTGGGGAGTCACTGCTGGTAGGCGGCCTGCCGCTGCAGGCGGCGTATGTTTTCGATGCTTTGGTCGATGTCGTGCTGGTTCGCGGGTGCGCCGGGCATGCATCACAGGGCGGGTCATGGCGCGCTTATGCGCGGTTTCCTGCTACTGATCTGGCGCCGCTCAATGGCGGCGTTCGGGGTGGCCGGCGGCAAGAAGGGGAGCGACTGGGCAACCGCGAGCGAGGGCAGGGGCAGGATGAATTCTTCTCTTTTTCATCGTCTCCGGTGCTGAAAGGCTGCAATGGCCACGTAGCCAACACCGATAAAGGCACCGAGAAGTGCGGCCTTCTTGAGCCGAGTCTCTGTCGCAACTAGGTCCCAGCTTGTCCAGGGCGCGCCTGCTTGAAGGTGCTCAATGAATGACCTTTGAGTCCCGCTGGCACAACGCGAGAAAATCCCGCACCAATTTCGTTGATAAGGTTCAAGCAGTAACTCTCGAAGGATCGGTGAGGCGAGTAAGTCCAGGCAGGATACCAGCACAACCATCATCGCGAAAAAAATTAAGGCCACATAGATAGTGCTACGGATTACTAAGTTTCTATT
>NZ_JBFTLX010000549.1:0-1286 GCF_056396665.1 Cupriavidus sp. 05T313
GCCGACCCTCGCGTTCGGCCATTCGTAGGGCCGGTCGAATGCCCCTTCCGTCGTGGTCTTGTCGATGCCGAGGCGAGGCAGGCCAAGCAGACGCGACAGCGCGCCCGGCAMGATCGCCTGGCTGGCCGACGTGTTGTGCCAGGCTATGAGGTTGCCTGCGCCATCGAGCCCGGCCTTGAAGCGCGAGACGCAAGCCGGCCGATAGAAGTCGTGCGTGGTGTCCTGAATGCGCGTCCAGATCGTCTGGACCGGCCTGCCGCCCCCCTCGCGCGCGATGGCCGCCGCCTGGGAGATGAAATCCACCTCCAGCCGCCGCCCGAATGCGCCGCCGACCAGTTGCGGCTGCACGTCGACCCGTTCCGCATCGAGCGCGAGCACCCTGGCGACCGCTTTGCGCGCCAGGCCAGGCAACTGCGTCGAGACCCAGACCCTGGCCGCGCCGTCGCGAACCTGCACCGTGCAGTTGATGGGCTCCACCGCGCCATGCGCAAGGTAGGGCACGCTGTACTCCGCGTTGAGGGTTTTCGCGGCGGATTTCAACGCGGCATCGACGTCGCCGTGCCGGTAATAGGCGTGGCCGTCGGATTCATCCAGCGCCTGCGCCAGACGGCGGCTCACGTCCGCGCTGGACAGCGCGGCGGCGGGGCCGTGGTTCCACACGATCTTGACCGCATCCAGCGCGGTCATGGCCCGGTACGCATTGTCGGCGATCACCGCCACGCCGCCGGTGCCGCCGTTGTAGCCATCGACCGCGAACACCTTGACGATGCCCGGCAACGCGGCCGCGGCCGAGCCGTCGAAGCTCGCCACCGTACCACCCAGCGTCGGACACAAGCCGCCTGTCACCATCTCGCCGATCTCGCGCATGAGCTTGCGGGTGAACCAGACCGCCCCTTGCCTGACCACGCCATCGTCGTCCGCCCGGAACGGGAGATCGTCGACAACGACTTCCAGGTTGTTGTAGATCTTGTCCACGGGCGCATGCTCGACCTTCACCTGCGCCCAGTCCGCGTCCAGTTCGTCGGCCAGTACCATGGCCAGGCCGGTGTGCACGCCCTGCCCCATCTCCGTGCGGCACATCATGATGGTGACGCTGTTGTCCGCGGCGATCTTGACCCAGCCGTTGAGCCCGACCTGCGTGCCGACCGCCGGCAATGGGGCCGATGTCGTCAGGCGCTGGCGCGGCGCCGGCCGGCAACGACACGTCCGCCAGGAATGACGCACCGCCCGGCGCATCGCTCAGGTGGTCCGGCGGGGTCGATTTCAGCAGGAACAGCGCCGTATTG
>NZ_JBFTLX010000550.1:0-811 GCF_056396665.1 Cupriavidus sp. 05T313
ATGCCCCCGACTCGTTGTTCATTCGCGCTCAAAAAAGCCAGGAGTAAACGCGAATCCGCACGAGTTTACAACCCCTCCCGCCCAAGTCCCATCAAATTCTGGTCGCACTGCGCCCGGTCAGGACGCTGGACTTTTGTATAAGGAGATGCGCTTGGCGGGGTCAACCACACCGGCAACTACATGGATGGGTTTTCCATCGATGGGCAATGGGGCGGCAATATGCGTGCCTACGGCAGCACCTCGGGAACGTGTTGCGTGGGCGTACCGCGAGTCTACCGTCCCGGSCTGCAGGTGACCGTCRAGTGGAAGGCCCGTGACGGGGCCAAGATCCTCTATGGGAGCAAGGTGGTCGAGGTCGAGCCCTAYRCCRAGGCMGGCACCATCTATGCCCACATCTATCCGAACGACGTGGTCCGCGTGGTCGTGTCGGCGCGCTACGACTCACATAGCCTCAACCACCCCATTCCCTATCCGGTTAATCCAAACAAATCGAAGGAGCCCCAACAATGAAGCGCTATATCGCTGCCCCCGACCGCACGCTCCCGCCGGATCCGGCCGAATGCTGCAGCCTGACGCCGCGCGAGGTTTTCCGCGTGTTGGGGACCAAGCCCGCCTGCACGTTCGTGCGCCAGCCGGTTTGCCAGATCCTGGTCAACGTGGGGCTGTTCTTCGACGGCACCAACAACAACATGGAGCGGGACTACAAAAAACCGGAACCCGCCAAGCGCTTTCATAGCAATATCGTTCGCCTGCACAATGCCTATCCTGCTGAAGAGGGAAATACGCCGGGGGAGGGCGAGTACTTTTACCG
>NZ_JBFTLX010000551.1:0-807 GCF_056396665.1 Cupriavidus sp. 05T313
TTCTAAGATTCTAAGACCTCGCTCTCCATACTTTGCAAATACATTGCGCATGAAATCCGTAGGATCCATCGACTTTACTCCTTGCCGCATGGCCTCTTCCATCATGATTCGAGCGTGGGAATGATACAGCCTCATGACTCCTTCGTATGTGGCGAGGTCGGCCTTTTTATACTTGTGATAAAGAGACGCCATACTAGCGACTGCGCCGCCATGTTCTTCGGTTGTGTATCCGACTCGATGGAGCAATTTGTAGAAAAGTTCTTCGTACTCTTCTGACCGAAGTCGAACCGTACGAATTTCAGATCTTTTAATGACGTCTGGATATCCTGTTCCCGCGAGGTGGTCACAAATTTCCTCCGCGGAAAGCGCAAGTCCTGCTTTGTAGCCAACTGTTTCATTGAGTGAATCAGCTAGCGTTTCAGGATTAAACCAAATTCCGGCCATGCATAACCTCCAGAAGATCTTAATTTGACAATCAATCTGACATTTTTGTAAATACAACCTGAAACATAGATTTGACCACACAACTCACTTGGTTGATCCTCCTGCCCTGGTGAAATTGCACCGACGAAATAGAGGCTTGGGCACAAAACTCAAATATTATGGTTAGTATCCAGCGACCACATATAATCCGAACAATTTGAAAATTGCGTAGGCACCATATAACGCATCTCCTTATACAGAAGTCATGAGTCCTCAGCCCGTAGCGCCAGGATCATGAACGCAGCATCCATGGTTCGCTGCATGCCGATCCAGATCGTTTTGGCGCCGGGCTCGCCATCACTCTTGCGGCCCAGGAAACCACCC
>NZ_JBFTLX010000552.1:0-794 GCF_056396665.1 Cupriavidus sp. 05T313
CTACTGACCAGGCCGTCTAGTTCGGCATAGAATCCAGCTGCTTCATCAAATTCCAGTGCTTCCACGTCCGGCTTACACATCCCGCACGGCGAGATGTCAACGCGAATTCCCTTGGTCTCCTCAAGAAACTGGTGGGAAATCTGGTCGTATCGGTGCGAACAGAGTTTGGTGTATTGGCCGGACGTATATGGCGCGTTCTTCGTACTCGTTATTGTCCCGCAAGTAGCGCGATGCAACTTTGGCGTGAACTGATGTGCGGGATGTCGAATGTTGAGCACAAGTCCATCTGGATTGCCGGCCAGCCAACTCATGTACCCGCACTCGTCATTTCTGAAGTGCACAACTTTTGTCATTGAAGTCTGGCAGTATTGGTTCGACCCATCCATGGTCCAGCCTCGAAAAGCGGCCGCCGGCATTGCTGCTACAGAACAGTGGCATCCCGTGTCGAAGCACGAGAAACGTCTAACTGGGGCGGCAGTCCCAAGGCCGAGACTTCACAAGTCGTTATTTAGATGTCTCGACGGCTATTATTCTTCAGCGATGAGGAATCGATTCGGATTCTTACCGAGCCAGGCAGGGGCTCGGCCGCGACCAGACCAGGTCTTTCCGGTCTTCGGGTCACGATATTTCGGCGGCAACGGCTCCTTTGCCTCAGCAGCCTTTCCGGACGTGCTGCCAGCGGGCCGACCACGACGCCGCTTCCCTTGAATATCCTCAAGAGAAAGATTGTACTCAACCATCCGATTGCGAATTTGCTCGATGACACCTGCCACTTCATTTGCACGTACCTCTGC
>NZ_JBFTLX010000553.1:0-791 GCF_056396665.1 Cupriavidus sp. 05T313
CTTGCATGCCATGCAAGCGCTCTCCCAGCTGAGCTATAGCCCCATGATACTACGTTGCTGCATCGCGGCTTACCACCGCCGTCGTTTTCGCGTTTGTTTCTTCGTTTCAGCGAAGACGAGATTATATAAACAACTTTGCCCTTTGACAACCCCTTTGGGCAGCGAATCGATTAAGGGCGGGGTCATGCAGGGCTATAGCGGAGCACTATCGCGATAATGCCCTGCCGCCCAGAAAACACGACCGCGAATAATGTGCCGCGCACAGCCACGCACGATCGTGCGTCGATTAGCCGGAGATTATCAACGAGTCTCCAGGGTAATTGCCGGACGGCAAAAGAAAAAACCCGCATGGCATAACCATGCGGGCTTAGTTTTGGCGGAGTGGACGGGACTCGAACCCGCGACCCCCGGCGTGACAGGCCGGTATTCTAACCAACTGAACTACCACTCCATACTCTTACTTATCACCACGAGCCAACGCTCCTGACGACAAACCGAACGTTTGGTTACGTTCGTTATTTGGCGTCCCCTAGGGGATTCGAACCCCTGTACTCACCGTGAAAGGGTGATGTCCTAGGCCTCTAGACGAAGGGGACAGAAACTTGTTTTTCAACTTGTTCCGTCTTGCACGACGAAGACCTTAACTACCAGACCTTCACCGCACTGAAAGTTTTGATTCACTAAAATCAAAACTCCGGCATTTTGGTGGAGCTAAGCGGGATCGAACCGCTGACCTCTTGCATGCCATGCAAGCGCTCTCCCAGCTGAGCTATAGCCCCATGGTACAACAC
>NZ_JBFTLX010000554.1:0-783 GCF_056396665.1 Cupriavidus sp. 05T313
GCAAGCGTTATCCGGAATTATTGGGCGTAAAGAGCTCGTAGGCGGTTTGTCGCGTCTGCCGTGAAAGTCCGGGGCTCAACTCCGGATCTGCGGTGGGTACGGGCAGACTAGAGTGATGTAGGGGAGACTGGAATTCCTGGTGTAGCGGTGAAATGCGCAGATATCAGGAGGAACACCGATGGCGAAGGCAGGTCTCTGGGCATTAACTGACGCTGAGGAGCGAAAGCATGGKGAGCGAACAGGATTAGATACCCTGGTAGTCCATGCCGTAAACGTTGGGCACTAGGTGTGGGGGACATTCCACGTTTTCCGCGCCGTAGCTAACGCATTAAGTGCCCCGCCTGGGGAGTACGGCCGCAAGGCTAAAACTCAAAGGAATTGACGGGGGCCCGCACAAGCGGCGGAGCATGYGGATTAATTCGATGCAACGCGAAGAACCTTACCAAGGCTTGACATGAACCGGAAAGATCTGGAAACAGGTCCCCCACTTGTGGTCGGTTTACAGGTGGTGCATGGTTGTCGTCAGCTCGTGTCGTGAGATGTTGGGTTAAGTCCCGCAACGAGCGCAACCCTCGTTCYATGTTGCCAGCGCGTAATGGCGGGGACTCRTRRGAGACTGCCGGGGTCAACTCGGAGGAAGGTGGGGACGACGTCAAATCATCATGCCCCTTATGTCYTGGGCTTCACRCATGCTACAATGGCCGGTACAAAGGGTTGCGATACTGTGAGGTGGAGCTAATCCCAAAAAGCCGGTCTCAGTTCGGATTGGGGTCTGCAACTCCT
>NZ_JBFTLX010000555.1:0-768 GCF_056396665.1 Cupriavidus sp. 05T313
CCACGTCCAGGTCGACACGCTCCACCGTCCATGGCGCAGTCACGCCAAGCAGCTGCCGGTACAGTTCCACGCTGTCCATCGCACACCTCCTTACCAAGCCATGCGCGAAAGCGTACTACCTACCCACACGAAAGTCTGAAGAACCTAAAAAAAGATCCCGTACCCGCGGCTTGCCAGGTCAGCTTCGGTCGAAAGCCGTCACCTTGGGCATCACCACGGCAAGATAGTCGACCAGTGTACGTACTGCCGGCAGCAGGCCGGTGCGATAGGGAATCAGCGCCGTGATGCGAGCATCCGCGGCCATCCATTCGGGCAGGATCTGCCGCAGCGCGCCGACCCTCAGTTCGGCCTGGCAGACGTATCCGGGCAGTGCCGCAACGCCGATGTTGGCACAAGCGGCCTCTTTCAGCGAAATCAGGCTGTTGCTCTGGAATCTCGGGTCAATCGGCACCACGACGACGCGTTTGTCCGGCCCCTGCAGCTGCCACTGCTGCGCTCCCTTGCTGACCAGTGCGATGATCGAATGCGACGCCAATTCCTCCGGCTGTTCCGGTTGGGACACCCGTTCGAGATATTCCGGCCCTGCGAAGAGATACCACGGCGCGCGTGCGAGCGGACGCTGTACCAGATTGGAGTCCTGGAGCTGGCCCGTGTGGCCGCGGATCGCCAGATCGAATCCCTCTCCAACGATGTCCACCATCCTGTCCGTGGCGGTCTCGATGATTTTGACCTTGGGATGGTCGGACAGGAATGTGGACAACACGTGAC
>NZ_JBFTLX010000556.1:0-767 GCF_056396665.1 Cupriavidus sp. 05T313
CTGCTGGGCGAGCGCGCCTGCGACGCGCTGTTCGTCACCCAGCGCGGCGAGGGCATGACGCGGCAGGCCTTCTGGCACCTGATCAAGCGCCACGCGCGCGACGCCGAGATCTACGCGCCGTTGTCCCCGCATACGTTGCGGCATGCCTTTGCCACCCACCTGCTCAACCACGGCGCAGACCTGCGCGTGGTGCAGTTGCTGTTGGGGCATGCCGATATTTCCACTACGCAGATCTATACGCATGTGGCGCGCGAGCGCTTGCGGGATCTGCATCAGCAGCATCATCCGCGCGGGTAGGTTTTTTTGCGCGGTCATTGCGAACAGTCATTCCATCATGAGCAAGTCCAAACACGTTTCGGAAACCCCCGCTACTCAGTTCCTCAAGCAGCATGGCGTTGCCTTTGGCGAACATGCCTATGACTATGTCGAGCATGGGGGCACCGGGGAGTCGGCGCGCCAGCTTGGCGTGGATGAACATGCCGTGATCAAGACGCTGGTGATGGAGGACGAGAAGGCGCAGCCGATGATCGTGCTGATGCACGGGGATTGTTCGGTGTCGACGAAAAACCTGGCTCGGCAGACGGGGCGCAAGAGCGTGCAGCCGTGCAAGCCGGAGGTGGCGCAGCGGCATAGCGGGTATATGGTGGGGGGTACTTCGCCGTTTGGGACGCGCAAGCGGATSCCGGTGTTTGTGGAGGCTGGGGTGCTGGCGATGGGGCGGATCTATATTAATGGGGGGCGTAGGGGGTATCTGGTTAGTATTGATC
>NZ_JBFTLX010000557.1:0-765 GCF_056396665.1 Cupriavidus sp. 05T313
CGCTGGTGGCGATCGTGGCCGGTTCCAAGGTGTCCACCAAGCTGACCATCCTCAAGACGCTGGCCAGCAAGGTCGACAACCTGATCGTTGGCGGCGGCATCGCCAATACCTTCATGCTGGCGGCCGGCCTCAAGATCGGCAAGTCGCTGGCCGAGCCGGACCTGGTGGCCGACGCCCGCACCATCATCGACCTGATGGYCGCGCGCGGCGCTTCGGTGCCGATTCCCGTGGACGTGGTGTGCGCCAAGGAATTCAGCGCCACCGCCACGGCTACCGTCAAGGACGCGAAGGAAGTGGCCGACGACGACATGATCCTCGACATTGGCCCCAAGACCGCGCAGATGCTGGCCGAGCAGCTCAAGGCCGCCGGCACCATCGTGTGGAACGGCCCGGTCGGCGTGTTCGAATTCGACCAGTTCAGCAACGGCACGCAGGTGCTGGCGCATGCCATTGCCGAGTCCAGGGCCTTCTCGATCGCCGGTGGCGGCGACACGCTGGCGGCCATCGCCAAATATGGCATCGCTGACCGCGTGGGCTATATCTCCACCGGCGGTGGCGCCTTCCTGGAGTTCCTGGAGGGCAAGAAGCTGCCCGCTTTCGAGGTGCTGGAACAGCGCGCCGCGGGCTGAGGGTGGCGGCTCTGCGGGGGATTGGCGGGGACATGGGCGGCAGGCGCGGCCTGGCAGCGTTGCTGCTGGCCGCGATGCTGCTGGCCCTGGCCGCCTGCGGCCGCCCGGGCGGCGCGCCCGACGGGCGCACCCTGGC
>NZ_JBFTLX010000558.1:0-761 GCF_056396665.1 Cupriavidus sp. 05T313
CACCGAGGCGATGTTGATGATGCGGCCCCAGCCGCGGCTGACCATGCCGTCGCACAAGGGCTTGGTCATGTTGAAGATGGAGTCCAGGTCCGTCCTGAGTACGATGTCCCAGTCGGCTTTGGTCATGCGCCTGAAGGTCATGTCGCGGGTGACGCCCGCGTTGTTGACCAGAATATCGACCTGGCCCATTTCGGCAAGGACCTGCGCGGCGCAGTACTGGCATGCTTCGAAATCGRCCACGTCGGTGGCAAAGGCGCTGAACTCGCGTCCCGCTGCCCGCTGGCGCGTTAGCCAGGCTTCGACATGGTCATTGCCCATCGAATGGGTGACGGCCACGCGATGGCCGGCGTCGTGCAGGCGCATCGCGATGGCTTCACCCAGTCCGCCCAGGCCGCCCGTCACCAGTGCGATCCGGCCTGAAGGCGGATTGGCGGGCATGCCGGCGGGGCGGTCAGCTGGCATGGATGACCTTCTTGCGCGTCGCGGCCAGGGCGCCGTCTGCCGGCTCCGCGCCTGTGCCGTTCAACGCGGGTTTCAACGCCGCGGCCTGGCTGAATTTCTCGAACAAAGCCTGCACCGGCGCCATCATCGAGGCGGTATTCCCCGCCTGCTGCAAGCCTGTCGCCTGGCAGCGCTGCCAGGATTCGCCGGCTTCGCGCATCTGTTCCACCATGGCGGTCTGGTTGTGGATGGCGAGACGCATCCACGCCTGCATCAGCTGCGCGCAGTGTTCGGCTTCATTACGCAGGATGGTGACGGGC
>NZ_JBFTLX010000559.1:0-758 GCF_056396665.1 Cupriavidus sp. 05T313
AGGTCGACCTGCGCGGAGAAGGTTGGCGGGGCCTGTAGCCATTCGAAGATCTCTGGCGCCTGGCCCAGGGCGCGATCCATCGCCTCGTTCAGTTCTCGGCCGCACCGGCGCTGCAGCCCGGCCCGCGGCAGCCGGCGGATATCGGCAAGGCAACGGCACCCTAGTCCATCCAGCCATTCCAGGAATGGCCGTGCGGCGGGCAGAGTGCCGATGGCGAGCGCGCCGAGCCGGCGCTCCAATGCCTCGATCTTGAGGGTGCTTGCGCCACCGGCATGGGCCAACAGCCAGGCGCCCTGGGCTGTCGGAGCACAGCCGCGGGCCGCGCTGAAGCCCAGCGCGGCGACAGACGCGCGCATGCGGCGGCGAAACTGGCGGATGCCGCCGAACAGGCGCAGGCTGGCCGACACGTCTACCAGCACGGACGCTTCCTCGGCATGCACCACGTTGGGCGCGAACTGCAGGAACGCCATGGCCACGCGCTGCAGGGCGTCGGCCTCCTTCTCCGGGGCTCGATCGTACAGCAGGGTCTGCGGCGCGATGGTCAGCACACCGCCGCGGCGCATCTGCGGGCGGACGCCAGCCTCCGCCGCCAGGCGCGAAGCGAGGTGCACGCGTTCCTTGTCCAACACCGCCACAGCCAACTCAGTGGACCAATTCGGCCGGAAGACTTCGAGTGGCAGGGACGAGAGGTGCAGGCAGATCCAGAGGCGCAACATGACGGTGAAGCAGGATCGGCGACGGTTCCAGCAGGACGCGCA
>NZ_JBFTLX010000560.1:0-757 GCF_056396665.1 Cupriavidus sp. 05T313
GTGTTGCACCACTCGATCAGGGCGGCGGCGGTGAATTCCGGTCCGTTGTCACACCTGACGTAGGTCGGRGCGGTGCCGGTTTCGKCGATGAYGTCCTCCAGCACCGCGACSACGTCSGMGGCYTTGAARGRCCGGCRCGGAATGAYKGCCAGYGCGGTGCGSGTGTATTCGTCGATGACGTTGAAGRACCGGATGTGCCRGCCGCAGGAGGTCACGTCGGACTGGAAGTCGAAGCTGACCACGTGCATCGGATACTCGGCTGTGAGCCGTTTCCGTTCCCCGGCGCCGGGCCCGGTCCGGCGCTTCTTCCGCGCCCTGGCTTTACAGACGAGGCCTTCGTCGCGCCAGAGCCGGCGCACCCGCTTCCGGTTCAGCGCCACGCCGCCCCACTCGGGCTGGGCCAGGAGGTGCCAGCGGGCCTTCCGCCAGCCCCAGGCGGGGTGTTTCACTGCGATGGCGCGCAGGGCTGTTCGGAGCTGCATTTCCTCGAAGCCCATGTCGGGTTTTTTCTTGCGGAACGCGGACCGGTTCTGGCCGATGACCTTGCACGCGAAGCGTTCGGATGCCCCGAACTTCTCCACCGCCATGCGCACGGCACGGCGGCGGGGTTCGGGGCTCAGAATTTTCCCTTCGCCACCTCGTTCAGGATGTCGATGGCCAGTTCCTTCTCCGCCAGCAGCCGCTTGAGCCGGGCGTTCTCCTTCTCCAGCTCCTTCGTCCGTTTGGACGCCTCGGCGTTCTTCTCGGACCCGTACTC
>NZ_JBFTLX010000561.1:0-742 GCF_056396665.1 Cupriavidus sp. 05T313
CATGTGCATGATCGCGGTAGGTTTTTTCGTAGAAGCTATTAACGCGATCAAGCTGCTAGTTGCGTCGCGCGACACAAAAGTCGATCGCTGAACGCTTCAATCGGCAGTTTCATCGGGACGATGCAGATGTGGATTCTGGATAATCCCATGCATTTCGCACAGCAACTCAATGGCGGGAAACGTCGTTGCGAATTGCTCGATCAATCCGACGACCTGCACCGCCGCCGGAGGTATTGGCGGTGTTGTGAGCAGCGTTGCAGATATGGTAGGACAAGTTTTGGTAACTGGTGGAATTCGACCCGGACAAACCGCTATGGCTACGGTTAGCGGGGCAATCTTGAAACCCGTAGGCATGAACACAGGCGCGTATGGAAATGCCGTACTCGGTAGCGTATATTCCATTTTAAATGCGCAGTTTCAAAATATGCTTTACGGGGATAGCAATAGCTTAGTAGGTGCAGCCACCGTTGGCTCCCTCTTTGGCGCCTCTGGCGCGAAATCCGGGTAATATATAAAAGGAAGAGCAGCCCTCCTGTTCCCAGCATACGTTAATTCTGGAATTCCAGCGTTACTTCAGAAGCCAAATCAATCGGCACCTCTCATTGGCATCGGATTCGGTAATGCGGCTCAGGATGATGGCTCCTCCCTCCCACCCCCACAAAAACCAAATAAATGAAGAACACATTGCAGAAAATTTTGTGGGCAGCCCAGGGAATTACTGCCCCTTGGATCATGCTACTAC
>NZ_JBFTLX010000562.1:0-718 GCF_056396665.1 Cupriavidus sp. 05T313
GGAAGGCGCCGCTGTGCCAAAGCGCTACCTCACCATGGACGATGTCGACCGGATGGACGGTTTCAGCTTTGAGGTCTTATGTTGTTTGCTCTGGGGGAAATCTGGATATCAGTCAGTAGTCACACCGAAGCGGCGTGGTGACGGTGGTATCGACGTCGTAGCCTTGCGAGGGCGTGAAGGGGTGCTCCTTCAATGCAAGAGTTCTATCAACGACCAGGTCGGATGGGATGCCATCAAAGAGGTAACAGCGGKCGCCGCCAAATACCAAGCGCAATATGCGGGCACAAAATTCCGCAAGATAGCCGTTACCAATCAGGCATTTACCAGCGGTGCGGTCAGCCAAGCCGAAGCCAACCACGTTGAACTGGTTACCCGGCAACGGCTGGCAGAGCTACTCGGTGCCAATCCGGTGACGAACTTTGAGTTCGACGAGTGTCTGATGGCATGGTCGCCGATTGTGGCGGAGGCAGCTTAATGCCGAGAAGCAGTGAGGCATGGAGAAGAACTTGGTAGACTGGGCAGGGACTCTTTACCCGTATTGTTGCGAGTACCGTCGGCAGAGGCTAGGCTCTGGGGGGAGAATTGGGGGCGCAGAGACGCCGCCCCCAGCTTTTCACCTATTTCGATTGAGATGCACCACCGGAGGACAAGCCGCAGGCCCCGATTGATGCCTGCGGAACATAGGGGCGAGCATTCGTACGTTGTGCAAAGCGTCTCC
>NZ_JBFTLX010000563.1:0-714 GCF_056396665.1 Cupriavidus sp. 05T313
GTCCTGCTCGGTGCGCAGCACGGCCATGTTGGCGTAGTAGAGGTCCAGGAATGACTGCAGGTCGGTGAACTCATACTTCTCGCGGAGCTCGTCCAGGCCCGAATAGGGCAGTTCAATGCCGTTGCGTTCAGCCAGGGCAAAGATGAGTTCGGGCTGCAGCGTGCCTTCGATGTGCAGGTGCAGTTCAGCCACTGGAAGGGGCTTGGCAGGCACCGCGGGTTCCGCGGAGTCCGTCTCGGTTTCGGGCATGGCGCTGCCGCCGGAAAAGTTGTCCATCGGGACAGAATAATGCCCCTACGGGTTTCGCGCCTGCCCGCGCTTTCGGAGGCAGCGGCGCCAAGGCCGTTATCTATGCCAGGGCCCATCCCCATCGCGCCGGCGGAATCTCGATTTGATAACACCCAAACGATGTCTTAGCGTGAAATACATGCCCGTTCGGCGGGCGACTTGATTGCCCGGTGCTGCCTTCACCAGAACTGCCCAGCGGCAGCCACCGACAGTGACCTCTATTCGTCAGGGGTGGGCAGTGGCGCGACGATCTCCGGGGACGGAACCAGCGCTGGTGGCCTTCAGGAGCATCACCATCATGAAAAACACCAAATTCCGTACTGCCGCGCGCCGCGGAGTCACCCTGGCCGCCGTCTCCGCGGCAGGTTTGGCCCTTTCCGCCACGGCGGCCAACGCAGGTGCCCCCACGTCCACGTGGGACGCCCT
>NZ_JBFTLX010000564.1:0-713 GCF_056396665.1 Cupriavidus sp. 05T313
CCCAAGCCGGCCTGCACGCTGATCCCGGTGCCGCGGCTGGCGCTCGACGGGATGTTGTTCGAGGTGGAAGCGCTGGCCGTGGCGGATGCGTCCAACGTATCCGCCAAGGCCAGCGCGACCTAGCCCGTGGCGCGTTCAGGCCGCCAGTTTGGGCGGCTGGGGCTGCCGGGCCGGCCCAGCCTGTGTTTCCCCGAAATGCGGATGGCGCGCGAACAGCTCGGCTGCCCAGTTGACGAAGACGCGCACCTTGGCCGACAGGTGGCGGTTCTGCGGATACATGGCGGCGATCGGCAGCGAGTCGGTGGGCCAGTCGGCGAGCACCTCCACCAGCCGGCCGCTTTCCACATACGGCAGCGCCATCACGCGCGAGATGCGCGCAATCCCGTGGCCTTCCAGCGCGCAGGCCAGGTAGACGTCGGCGTCGTTGGTGGAAATGGCCGAGGGCAGCAGCATTTCCGTGCGTTGCTCGCCCGCTCCCATCGGCCACGGCATCTCGCGGCCGGTGCGATTGGACAGGTAATTCACGGCCTTGTGCTGCACCAGGTCGCTGGGCTGGGTGGGCGTGCCGTGGCTCTTGAGATAAAGCGGCGAGGCGTAGAAGCCCAGCCGGAGTTGCCCGATGCGGCGCGCCACCATGGTGTCGTCCACCGGATCGCCCACGCGCAGCACCACGTCCACGCCCTCCTTGAGCAGGTCGATGGGTTTGCCGTTGA
>NZ_JBFTLX010000565.1:0-711 GCF_056396665.1 Cupriavidus sp. 05T313
GCGCTTCGTCAAGCCGCTCGACGAAGAACTGGTGAAGAAGCTGGCGGACGAGCACGACTATCTCGTCACCGTCGAAGAAGGCTGTGTGATGGGTGGCGCGGGCAGCGCGGTGCTTGAAGCGCTGGCCGCCGCCGGCATCGCCGTGCCGGTGCTGCAGCTTGGCCTGCCCGACCGCTTCGTCGACCATGGCGATCCGGCCTTCCTGCTGTCGCAATGCGGGCTCGATGCCAAGGGCATCGAGCACTCCGTGCGCGAGCGCTTCAAGCTGACCCAGGCGGCGGTCGCCACGCGCGCGGCCTGATCCGTCCCGGTGCCGGCGTGCCCGCCGCAGGCGGGCGCGCCGGCAATCTTCGCGTTTCGTCATCGTACGACTGTCGTTCTGCCGCTATCACCGCATGGTTCGTGCGGGTATCGCCCGTTCATGGGCAGCACCAGGCAATTTCCCTTAGAATCGCAAGTTCTGTGTTCGCAGCTGCGGGAAGGCATCCCTTGCCCTCGCCCGCGGTTTCACACTCGTTGCGCGGCAAGGTTGACTGCGAAAAATGCCGCGACCGTAGAGGAAACCCGATCAATATGAATGACATCAATCCCGCCTTTGTGATGCCCGACGTGCAGTCGAGCCTCGATACCCGCCAGATCCCGATCCAGCGGGTGGGCGTGAAGGGCGTGCGTTATCCCCTGTCGCTGAAGACACCTGCCGGCGTGCTGGCC
>NZ_JBFTLX010000566.1:0-635 GCF_056396665.1 Cupriavidus sp. 05T313
GGGCGTACCAGGAGCCCAACACCCACCATTTGCGTCAATATAGCTCCCCATGTTTCGCCCCCGGAGGTCAATCACATTGCTTGACTCGGCTTCACCAGACATATTCATTCCACCCGCCATCATTTTCATTTCTTCATCTGTAATAACTCTCATCTCTTGTCCTTTTTGTAAACGGATTTGCAGCCATGATCATCAATGAACTCGATTATTTCTGCTACGTCCTCCCTTTTTAAAATGTCAGCCCTCAAAACTGATGCCATCCCTCCAGATTTAATGATCGATATTTTCGCCTCATCGAATGCCAGCGGCGATTTTTCGCGAAGCCCACAGGCGGCATACAATTTTGACTCTACTGTTGCCGTTTTAGAATTTACTATTCGTATAAAAAATGAAACGGAATCACGCTTTTTTAGAATAGACCGATATAATTCCTCCTGATGACTTACATGCCCATAGAACCCAACCATTCCGAGACTGAAAGTTTCTATTTCCTCGAATTTTCGCTGCTCACCTAACGAAGAAGTACCGCCATCTGCACTCGCAAGTGACGCCGAAGCGAGAATCATGATAATAGCCACATGAACAACAATTAAAAAATATTTTCGACGTAGATTTTGACCCATATAATTCATCTG
>NZ_JBFTLX010000567.1:0-618 GCF_056396665.1 Cupriavidus sp. 05T313
GATAGGGACCGAACTGTCTCACGACGTTCTAAACCCAGCTCGCGTACCGCTTTAATGGGCGAACAGCCCAACCCTTGGGACCTACTCCAGCCCCAGGATGCGACGAGCCGACATCGAGGTGCCAAACCWYSCCGTCGATRTGGACTCTTGGGSRAGATMAGCCTGTTATCCCCGRGGTASCTTTTATCCGTTGAGCGAYGGCCATTCCACAATGTACCGCCGGATCACTAGTCCCGACTTTCGTCCCTGCTCGAGATGTCTCTCTCACAGTCAAGCTCCCTTGTGCACTTACACTCGACACCTGATTGCCAACCAGGCTGAGGGAACCTTTGGGCGCCTCCGTTACTTTTTAGGAGGCAACCGCCCCAGTTAAACTACCCATCAGGCACTGTCCCTGACCCGGATTACGGGCCGAAGTTAGATGTCCAAAGTGACCAGAGTGGTATTTCAACGATGACTCCACCCGAACTGGCGTCCGGGCTTCAACGTCTCCCACCTATCCTACACAAGCCACTCCGAACACCAATACCAAACTATAGTAAAGGTCTCGGGGTCTTTCCGTCCTGCTGCGCGTAACGARCATCTTTACTCGTACTGCAATTTCGCCGAGTTTATGGT
>NZ_JBFTLX010000568.1:0-618 GCF_056396665.1 Cupriavidus sp. 05T313
GCGATGGTTGCAGCCCTCGGAAATTTTCAGGTAAGCGTAGTGCTTGGGCGTGAGCTTGATCCCGGCGGCCGGCACCAGGTCGAGGAACGGGTCATGGGGCTTGGGCAGATGCGTGTGCACCGCCTGCATCACCTCGCCCAGCGCATGCGGGCCGGTCACGGCCAGCACCTTCGGGTGGACGGAGGTGATGATGTCCTCGCCCGCCGCGTTCTTCTTGGCGCCCAGGCAGCCGGTAACGATAACCTTACCGTTCTCGGCCAGCGCCTCGCCGATCGCGTCCAGGCTTTCCTGCACCGCCTCGTCGATAAAGCCGCAGGTGTTGACGACCACCAGGTCGGCGCCGTCATAGGTGCCACTGATGGCATAGCCTTCGGCGCGCAGCTGGGTAATGATCTGCTCGGAATCCACAAGCGCCTTTGGACAGCCAAGGCTCACGAATCCCACATTTGGAATATGGTCTTTATTAGTCGTTGATTCTGAAGGGTTTTTCACGGTTACTTCCAAATGTGGGGCGGGCGAGGCGGGACATGGCCGCCTGGCGGTACAAAGCCAATCGCGCATTTTAACCGCTCGCCAAAGTTTCTCGGCGCCTGATCCCCGACATGCCGCGGTAAACCT
>NZ_JBFTLX010000569.1:0-612 GCF_056396665.1 Cupriavidus sp. 05T313
ACGCTATGCCAATAACCTCACCGAGGCCGCCAAGGAGAGTGAGACGAAGGATGCCGCTTATGCTTGCTTGAGGCAGATCCGCACACAAGAATCCGCGCTGCTTCTAGCGCAGGGCTTCGGCAATGGCGGCGGATACAACAGCATCTATGGCTTGATCGAAGATCCGCGGCCTGAGGTCTACCCCATTCTCAAGGCAAAACTGCGGCCTCCGGAAAATGCGCGAGACAAAAACCTCCTGCTGACCATGGCCCAGATATCTGTTCCTGTGGAGCAACGCGTTGCCGATATCAGACCATACCTGGAAGCGAAATATTATGGCGTGCGTCAGGGTGCGGTTCTCGGACTTGCACTACTGGATGATCCCGGCAGCATGGAACGCATGGCCTATGAGTTAGGAACGAAATGGCGCGATGGGAAACAGTACTTTCTATGGACGTTCTATCACTTCCGTGCCTGGAGAATTCCAAAGTTCGTCCCGGTGCTGATCCCGGTCCTGAACGACCCGCAGCCACTCGAAGACATCGGCGTCCGCCAGTACCTCCCCGGCGGCGTCGAGCAGGCCATGACACCCGAAGAACAGCGCTATTGCCGCGCACGCGACTACGCGCTGAA
>NZ_JBFTLX010000570.1:0-607 GCF_056396665.1 Cupriavidus sp. 05T313
GCTGCTGTATTCGCCAGAAAAAAAGGAAAATTATTTGTTAAATTTATTAAAAATAGGAATTGTCCGATATTCAACGTTTAATGCTCCTGTTAGTGTTTCGCCCTGATCCAGTGCGGCGGACGCGAATCGCTGTTGGCACCATCCATTTGGTATTAGCGTCTCCAGCCTGACCACGGCCCTGTCCGCGCAGCCATTGAAGGGGGGCGCATGACGTGAAGCRGGCAGGGTACTGGGCAAGACCATTCGTCGATCTCGGGATCGCATCCGCACGCCGGCCTCGCTTGCGCTTGGCCGCTATCGCGGCCAGCACAATGTTCGCCTCCGCGTGGGGGCGCCGCAGTGTGCCGGCACGCGCGGTCGCGGGCCTGCTTGCGCTGACCTTGTGGGTCGGGCCGATGCAGGTCACCCTGCAGCAGGCGCAGCAGGCAGCAGGCGTGCTGGCAGCCGGCGCGGTCGAGCTGGAGGCTCCGGCGATTCACGCGGCCGCCGTCCGTCAAAGCCTGTTGCGCTGGGCGGTTGCACACCTGCCGGTGACGGCCAGCTTCGGTCCGACGGCAGCCTATGCGGCGCCGGTCACGGACCCGAGCGCGCCCTTGCGCTTCACACC
>NZ_JBFTLX010000571.1:0-605 GCF_056396665.1 Cupriavidus sp. 05T313
AACCAAGGCTGCCGTCAGCTGCGGCTACGTGCTGGCAGCAGAGTTGCGGGCTTGCGATATCGACCTGAGCTTCACCCCGGTGCTTGACCTGGACTACGGGCTCAGCGCTGTGATCGGCGACCGCGCCTTCCACGCCGACCCGCGCGTGGTGACGATGCTCGCCAACCACCTGACCCATGGCCTGCTGCTGGCCGGCATGGCCAATTGCGGCAAGCACTTCCCCGGCCACGGCTTTGTTGCCGCCGATTCGCATGTGGCGGTGCCGGTGGACGAGCGCGGTCTCGACGAGATTCTCGCGCAGGATGCGCGTCCTTACGAGTGGATGGGGATGGCGCTGTCCTCTGTGATGCCGGCGCATGTGATCTATCCCAAGGTGGATCCGCATCCTGCCGGTTTTTCGCGCTACTGGCTGCAGGACGTGCTACGCACCCAGCTTGGCTTCGAGGGCGTGATCTTCAGCGACGACCTGAGCATGGAAGGCGCAAGCGTCGCGGGCACGGTGACCGAAGCCGCGCGCGCGGCCCTTGGCGCCGGCTGCGACATGGTGCTGATCTGCAACCATCCTGAGCGTGCGGACCAGTTGCTCGGCGAACTCGATGTACGCA
>NZ_JBFTLX010000572.1:0-600 GCF_056396665.1 Cupriavidus sp. 05T313
GTACTTTGGTGGGCTTACCGCCGTCTGCGCCCCGCGCGCTCCGCTGTGTTCACGCAGCGCAAGCAATGGGCCCTGACACTGGCGCAGCCGATGGTCGACGCCACGGGCATGACCGGTTTTTTCGACCCCGCCACGGACCGCCTGACGGAGAATGCGCGCGCATTCTTTCGTGCGCAATTGCTGCACCAGATGGAGTTCCGGGCCAATGCGACCGACGACGAAGCGCGCCAGCACCTCGCCCAGGTACTCGAATCGCGTTGGTTTCGCACCGATCTGCATGCGCTCCTGCCGACAGACGATCCTCGTGCCGCGCTGGCGTTTGCCTGTGTCCGGATGGCGTTTTTTGCGCGCATTGTCATGTTGATGGGCTGGGCGGAGCCCATGGCCGCCTGGCGCGTGCTGTTGCTTAATGCGCAGCGTGCGCAGGACTGCTTTGCAAGCTGGGAGGAATTCGGCATTGCCTTTATCGCCGGCCGCCGGCAATGGGTTGCGGCGTTCCGGGCCGACCCGATGGGCAAAGCCTTCGATGAAGCAAGCTTGCGCCAGCTCCTCGCCCCGCCCAAGGGAGTCTGGGCAACGCTGGCATGGCCGGACCTGCCG
>NZ_JBFTLX010000573.1:0-595 GCF_056396665.1 Cupriavidus sp. 05T313
GCCGTATTCTCTCCGTTGTATTGCGGCACTTCGGTTGTAGCCCGGTAAACCACGCCCGGCGTTTTTCCGTCCTGAACCTTCTCCACGTGCCAGTGGACCGTGACCTGGATGCCGGGACGCCAGATCCTAGGAATGCTGATGCAACAGTTTTCCGCACCGCCGCCGGAGCGCTCTCCCGGCGGAGCCGGCATGATATTGGGTCCGCCGCCGCGCATGCCATCCGGGCCGGTGATGCGGAACCAGCCGATGAAGTCCGGCGTATAGTTGAATCCGCTCACGCTGGCGCCAACCCTGGGGCCTGGCGTGGGCGCTGCCTCCACTTCTGCATCGGAAAACAACGGCGAAAACCAAGCCGACAGCCGATCGGAGCAAGCGCCCAATGCCGCGATCAGGAAAAGGCTGGCGCAGACTCGCCAGAGCATTCGCGCAACACCGCCGTTGTCATGCTTGGCGGCATTCCGTCGATGCGTTTGCTTGTCATCGTTGTTATCGGTGCCGTCGAAAAAGAGGTTGACATGGATCGTCTGTTCGCATGCACCTAATGGATCGATCACCTTTGGCCTACCAAGACAATAGGCATTGAGCCCTTCCGGAA
>NZ_JBFTLX010000574.1:0-590 GCF_056396665.1 Cupriavidus sp. 05T313
CGTCGGCAGACAAAAAGAGCGGCCGGGGGCCAAACTCGCATCGCCTTAAGGCGATACTCAAACATGGCCCCCTCTTTTCCGCTCTTTTTGCCTGCCGACGAGGCGCCCCATACGGCCTGGTACACCTTGACGGCTCGCTTCGCATCGCGCTGGGGTGCGGACCCGCCCTTGGGGGCGCTCCACACGGCTACCAATCGTTGGTTTGGCGGCTCGCTCCTGCGATCGTCTTCCCTTGTTGCTGGGGTGAGCAAACCAGCGGATTACAAGTGGCAGCTAGCGCACAAAGACGGAAGGGAGAAGACAGGAAATTCGGCGTCCGAAGAGCCGAGAGATTTCGACGATGCGCGATATCGCCGGATCGACGATTCGGTGTAGTCGTGTGGAGCGCCCCCGAGGGGGGGCGCCCCATCCGGCGCGCCTTTTTTGCCTACTTTTTTGGCAAGCGGCGTGTGTCAAGGTAGTTGTCGCCTCAGCCGTTACGCTGCTTGCTTGTAATTCTCTGCGTTTTTCTGCGCTCGCTCCGGGTTCAGGTACACCGCATCTGGGAGTTCCCAGTTGCGGATGCCCGCGCTCCAACGCTGCGGATTCCG
>NZ_JBFTLX010000575.1:0-589 GCF_056396665.1 Cupriavidus sp. 05T313
ACATGGCTGTCCGCAAGGGCCTGGAGCGGTCGCTGCCCGGCCGCCTGGTGGGGGTGTCCAAGGACGACGCAGGGGTGCCCGCSTACCGCCTGGCRCTSCAGACCCGCGAGCAGCACATCCGCCGCGAAAAGGCCACATCCAACATCTGCACCGCGCAGGCCCTGCTGGCCATCGTSTCCTCGATSTACGCCGTCTACCACGGCCCCGACGGRCTGAAGGCGATCGCGGAAACGACGCACGGCCACGCCCGGGTGCTGGCGGCCTCGCTGGCAGCTGCCGGTGTGGAGGTGCTGCACACGAGCGTCTTCGACACCCTTACCGTCCGCGTCCCCGGACGCGCTGCCGCGCTTGTCGCCGATGCCGAAGCGCGCGGCATCAACCTGCGTTCCATCGACGCCGATACCGTGGGCATCTCGCTCGACGARACCACGACGGCGGCCATCGTCGCCGACGTCGCGGACGTCTTTGGGGCCTCCGTTGCCGCGGCTGAAGGCTTCGGACTGGAGGCCGCCGTCGGACGTTCCTCCGASTACCTGCAGCACCCGGTGTTCAACACSCACCGKTCYGAAACCCAGCTGCTGCGCTACAT
>NZ_JBFTLX010000576.1:0-585 GCF_056396665.1 Cupriavidus sp. 05T313
AAGAACTCGACGCCCGCGCCATGCGCGCCGTGCGCGGCGGCTTCGTGCCCTTCCTGCCCGTGTTCAGCGCSGTCAAGATCGACTCKACCTTCAAYGCYKMRCAACTGATCGGCCAGACGCAGAACGTCACCAACATGAATGGCAACAACGCGGCCTTCGTCGACGACATCAAGTCGCATGTCMMYTCGACSCAGAACGCCCAAAACAACATCTATCGCTGAACGGCCCGGCAGACGCGGAGGCGGCCCCGCCACCTCCGCTGCCAACCAGCCACTCAGGAACATTTCAAGTCATTCAGTGAAGCCAAGGAGAACCACCATGCCATCCATCATCGTGYGCGACCTCGCCCTGACCCAAGAACTCGACAGCAAGTCCATGACCGCGGTGCGCGGCGGAAATTCCTGGCTGCAAGGACTGGGCCCGGTGGCCAACGTCAATGTCAACGTCAACCAGAACATCGCCCAGYTGCAAAGCATCAACGTGAACACGCTCAACAACGTCGGCGTGATCGGCTCCGGCTTCGGCCCGCTGAGCATCGACGTCAACCCGTCGCAATGGGCCGCCACCCACGCCAAGGTTTGAACG
>NZ_JBFTLX010000577.1:0-581 GCF_056396665.1 Cupriavidus sp. 05T313
TTAAATTAAACCGTATGTGATTTTTGGGGGCGGCGTTGGTTTTTGCACCCAACAGCGTACGACATCCCCCTGCGGGGGGCAGAGCAATCAGGCTTGTGGGACTCGGTGGTTGCGTCGTACGGCCCTGTGTGTTGGCTAGCGTGCCCAACCGGCTCGAAGGGCATCGCAATGGCATCACCCAATGGTCACGTGGTGGGGCCCCTGATTCGCTTTGCTCGGTGCCCCTTCCCACATCTGCCGTTCGCGATGTGCAGCGCCGCGATCCTACCTGCAGTAGTGGTTTCGTGGTTTTGTCTCTAACGGTAGCCGCCCGGTCATTTGATGCCCTGCTGTACCGGCGCTAGCGGCACCTTGCTATCAACGCCCTTGGTTTCGTGGTGGGCATCGCGGACCGGTCCGCCGAGGGCCGCGCTTGCATAGCGGCGTTGGCATCTTGCACCCAAGTGCGTACGACATCCCCCTGCGGGGGACGCCGGTCACTCTTCTTTGCCTCGGCAAAGAAGACTAACGAGAAGAAAGCCGACCCTGCCGGGGGCAGAGCAATCAGGCTTGTGGGCCTCGGTGGTTGCGTCGTACGGCCC
>NZ_JBFTLX010000578.1:0-577 GCF_056396665.1 Cupriavidus sp. 05T313
GTCCGGACCCGAAAACTGTGCCGTCTTGACATGCGGCCCTGCCCCGGCCGGGCACTGTTTATGCCTGGCCGGGGCGGCCCAAAGTGAAGTCACAATTCCATCTCAGCCTAGTCAACAGCCTGGCTGATCACTAGCTGGAGCAGGCCCGCAGGGGACCACGGCAAGTAACGAAGACGCCATTCACCGCTTAAAAAATGCCGCTCATGGTCGCGTTTGTGACGGGGAGCACAGGGCGTGCGCGGCAAGCATTAGGCTAGGTTGCGGAACAGCTCTTTGCGGTACGTCCGCCCGGCTGGCGCCCAGTGCCGTGCGAACGGAGGGCCCTGCGCAGGCGGCGTTCCGCGCGGCGACGATCGATGAATGATGAGGTTCACATGTCCCAGGACACCCCCAGCTCCACGGCCACCGTTCCTTCAGCTTCCGCCCAGCCGGCGGACCAGGGCCACCAGGGCGATGCCTTCGCGAACCTGCTGCACGAAACCCGGGCCTTCCCGCCCTCCCCTGAGTTCGCGGCCGACGCCGTCGTTACCGCCTCCGAGTACGGAGAAGCGGACGCTGACCGGCCGGCGTTTTGGGC
>NZ_JBFTLX010000579.1:0-572 GCF_056396665.1 Cupriavidus sp. 05T313
GGCCCACGCCGGCGAGGGCCCCGGCCCGAGCTTGCGAGGGCTGGGAGCCGGTGGGGAGCAATCGATGGGTGTTATCCGGGTTTCTAGAGGAAGCGGTCCAGGAGGCTGGCCTCTGCCATGCGGCTGAGGCCTTCGCGGACAGTGCGGGCGCGCTGGTCGCCGATCCCGTCGACGGTCATGAGGTCGTCGATGGTGGCGGCCATCAGGAACTGCAGGCCACCGAAATGGTCCACCAGGCGGTCGGCCACGGCCTTGGGAACTGCCTTCAGGCCGGACAGCAGCCGGTAGCCGCGGGGCTGGACCACTGCGTCGAGGTTGGCTTCCCCGCCTGCGAAACCAACGATCGCCGCGATCTTGCCCAGGTCGATCAGTTCCGTGGGGCCAAGGTTGACCAGTTCGTGGACGGCTTTGTCGATGTCATCCGCGGAGGCGTTGGGGCTGGCGTAGTCGCGGATGATCACGTCGCTGCCGGGACCCCTTCCCACGGTGAGTTCGTCGAGCTGGAGGGAGAGGAGCCGGCCGTCCTCGCCCAGTTCCAGGACATACTGTGAAATTTCAGTATGTCCTGGAAC
>NZ_JBFTLX010000580.1:0-565 GCF_056396665.1 Cupriavidus sp. 05T313
CCGCAGGCGATGCCGAAGTAGGCCGGGCTCTTTTCGCCCACCACGATCAGCGTCTCCAGAGGCAGTGCCTGGAACGGCTCGGCCGGCATGTCCGCGGCAATGATGGCCTTGATCTCGCGGACGCCGGTGCGCATCAGCTCGCGCTGCTGCTTACCTTCCGTGGTGCCCGCGGTCAGTTTGTTGGCGAGGGTCAGCATGGAGAGCGGCATCCTTGATGAGAAGGAGCCGCTGGCTTCCAGGCCGCGCTGGATGACAGCGAGGGCGCGGTCGTCGTCGCCTGCCGCGATGGCGCGCTCGTACTCCACGATCCAGTCCGCGGTGACGCTGCCGTTCACGGAGACCGCGGGATCGTAAACCGCCAGGCGTTCCACCGGAAGGGTCCGCGCTGCGTGCAAGGCAACGGCACCGCCGAAGCTGTGGCCAAAGACATCCGTGCTGGAGGTGTGCTTCATGACGGTGTCCAGGTCGCGGATGTCTACGTCCAGCGTGTAATCCTCGGGCTGCGGGGACGATGAACCGCGGCCGCGCCGGTTGAACGTGTGCACCGGCCGGCCCAGGGCGGCGC
>NZ_JBFTLX010000581.1:0-561 GCF_056396665.1 Cupriavidus sp. 05T313
GGATCAGGCTTGGCGGCGCTGCCGACGCGATGCGCACCGCCACGCCGCCGGAAGTCGCCACCTTCACCCGATAGCGATCCTGCAGCAACGCGGCCATCATCGCGATGTTCTCCGGAACATCGTCCACCACCAGAATCGTGGGCTGTGCGTCGGGATTGTCTGGGCGCATGGGAGAGTCAGATAGGGATATTTGCCGGGCAGGCGATGTCCGCGCGCGCCCGGCCCGGGACGCAACAAAGCAAGGGGCATCCCAGCCCCTGCTTGCCATAACGGTTGTATTGCGCCGCAATTCAGCCCCACTTGCGGAGGGCTCAAGTATTGGCCCTGCCGGCCGTTAACCCGAGCCCGCACCGAGCCCGCGCCGAGCCCGCGCGCACGGCGACCTGCCGGCGCCGCGCGCCAGCGACAAGAAAAAAAGCCCACCGAAGTGGGCTTTCCAAGAGGGACGGACAACGGTCGCATGGCATTGACGCTGACACCCCGCAATCATTTCAATGCTCGCCGGCTACGTCGGAAGACGTGTCCGCATTGCCGGCGCCGCCAGACGGCGCGCCGGCATGG
>NZ_JBFTLX010000582.1:0-558 GCF_056396665.1 Cupriavidus sp. 05T313
CCCGCCTTGGCACACTCCATGCGTTTGTACCTCCCGAGCGCAGAAACAATGCTCGAACCAACCGAACCCAAGTCCCAAYCGCTCCCAAGGAGAAYTGCCATGACTACCACCCTCGCCATCAAGGACCTGTCCGTCACCGAAGAACTCGACGCCSGYGCCATGCGCGCCGTGCGCGGCGGCTTCGTGCCCTTCCTGCCCGTGTTCAGCGCGGTCAAGMTCGACTCGACYTTCAACGCYTCGCAGCTGATCGGCCAGACGCAGAACGTCGTCAACATGAACGGCAACAACACGGCCTTCGCGGACGACATCAAGTCGMATGTCCACTCGACCCAGAACGCCCAGAACAACATCTATCGCTAAGCCGCGGGCCCTGCCCACCGCGCAAGCTGCATTCGCAAACTACTGAATACCCGGAGAACTGCCATGACTACCACCCTCGCCATCAAAGACCTGTCCGTCACCGAAGAACTCGACGCCCGCGCCATGCGCGCCGTGCGCGGCGGCTTCGTGCCCTTCCTGCCCGTGTTCAGCGCCGTCAAGATCGACTCGACCTTCAAT
>NZ_JBFTLX010000583.1:0-555 GCF_056396665.1 Cupriavidus sp. 05T313
CCAATACACTGGTGCCAAGATGTCCAAGAGTCTCAAGCTGATTGGCGGTGCCGATGACACCGCCGCCCCGACCGAAATCAAGCCCGCCCGCAGGGGCTCCGTCGAGGAGCGCATGTATCACGAGATCTATGACGCGATCATGGAGCACCGGCTGCCGCCGCGCACCAAGCTGACCGAGCATTCGCTGTGCGAAATCTATGCCACCGCGCGCCACACGGTGCGCAAGGTACTGGCGCACCTGGCCGCAGACGGCATGGTCGATCTCGAGCCCAACCGCGGCGCCTTTATCGCCAGCCCCTCCACCGACGAAGCGCACGACATGTTCGAGCTGCGCCAGATGCTGGAGCGCGCCGTGCTGGAAAAGCTTGCCGCCATGCGCGACGTCAAGCGCGTGATCGCGCCGCTGCGCAAGATGGTAGAGGCCGAGCGCCAGGCTTTCCTCACCAATGAGCGCCCCAAATGGATCCGCCTGTCGGCCGAGTTCCATACCGCGCTGGCCGAACTCTCCGGCAACGCGCTGCTGGTCACCATGATGCGTCGGCTGGTCTCGCGCAC
>NZ_JBFTLX010000584.1:0-554 GCF_056396665.1 Cupriavidus sp. 05T313
CGTCGATATGTGAACCAGGTTCCGCGTTTACAGGGAGCTCTGGCGCGAGCACAATCCGCTGGATGTTGGTAGCGACGCTGCCCACCTCAACAACCGTCCCGTATTGCCAGACCTCTGTGTTTGTTGCTGCCATGTCTATTTCACCTGTTCAATTCTTGCCTGCCTCGCGTTAGGCGAGGGGGACGAGACGGCCTTCGGATTCGAGCTGGCGCTCGATCAGGCGGCGAACCCACATGCCGCCTGCGTCGATGTTCAGGTTGTAGAACTCGTAGTCGGAGTTGGCATCGATGGCAGCCTGTTGGGCCGTGAGCATTGCTTCATCCTCCCCGAACACGCCATGGACGCCCTGCCGCAGCTGAGTGGTAATCAGCTGGCTGTCCAGGCGGTAGTTCCGCATGAAAGCCCAGAAGTAGTGGCAGGACTTATCGCTTTCCGGTGTGATGGCATTCATGACGAATCCGTTGACTCCCTGGCTTCTGTCGCCCTCAAAGGCTCCTGTGCCGGCTTTGGCCACTCCTACGTCGATGTTGATAACTGATGGGGATCGATAGGTG
>NZ_JBFTLX010000585.1:0-551 GCF_056396665.1 Cupriavidus sp. 05T313
CCCGCCTTGGCACACTCCATGCGTTTGTACCTCCCGAGCGCAGAAACAATGCTCGAACCAACCGAACCCCAAGTCCCAATCGCTCCCAAGGAGAACTGCCATGACTACCACCCTCGCCATCAAGGACCTGTCCGTCACCGAAGAACTCGACGCCCGTGCCATGCGCGCCGTGCGCGGCGGCTTCGTGCCCTTCCTGCCCGTGTTCAGCGCGGTCAAGMTCGACTCGACCTTCAACGCYTCGCARCTGATCGGCCAGACGCAGAACGTCGTCAACATGAACGGCAATAACGCTGCCTTCGTCGACGACATCAAGTCGCGTGTCACCTCGACCCAGAACGCCCARAACAACATCTATTGAGCCKCGGGCTACCGCCCAGGCTGMATTCGCAARCTACTGCATTTCCCGGAGAACTGCCATGACTACCACCCTCGCCATCAAAGACCTGTCCGTCACCGAAGAACTCGACGCCCGYGCCATGCGCGCCGTGCGCGGCGGCTTCGTGCCCTTCCTGCCCGTGTTCAGCGCCGTCAAGATCGACTCGACCTTCAAT
>NZ_JBFTLX010000586.1:0-546 GCF_056396665.1 Cupriavidus sp. 05T313
GCCCACAGCAGGCCCCTTTCGATGATGGTGCGAACGTTCTGGGCCTGGAGGATTTCCACGCGGTGCCCTGGGGTGGATACGAAAATCCGGCCCTTGCCCCATTGGCGGGTCCAGATGGCGGGGGATGTCACTTCGCGGTTCCAGGGGTCCCACTCGCGGACTTTCTGGGTGGTGGTGGCCAGGACGTCCACATAGTCGTCAGAGAGGACCCAGTACTGTTCGGTGACCAGGTCAAAGTCCTTGATGCCCCTGGTGATGGGGTGGTCCGCGGCGGCCGGCAGCATGTTGACGGTATAGGGCACGTAGTTGTCCGACTGCTCGCCGGTGCACTCGTCCGGGTGCTTGCCGGGGTGGCAGGCGAACTGGCCGCCGATCAGGTGCAGGTAGTCGGAGGTGTTCCGGTAGGAATCGGCGATCCCGCCGTGCCAGCCGGCCAGGCCTGTGCCGTTCTCCACGGCCGCCCGCAGCCCGGCGAACTCGTCTTTTTCGATGGTGCTCATGGTCATGCACTGCATGATCAGGTCCACTCCTGCCATGTATTCGGCG
>NZ_JBFTLX010000587.1:0-544 GCF_056396665.1 Cupriavidus sp. 05T313
GTCATACTGTCCTCCTGGTGTCCGGTTGGGGCGTCACTGTGCCGGGGGGCACATTCGCCATTCAACCACGCCAGATGCGTTTCCGCGCGGGTTTTGCTGCTGGACACCAAGTAGTCCCTAACCTGAATTTCAGGTACCGCTTTCCCTGTCCCCAGCTTGTATTCCCCATTAGCGTGCGGGGCATGAGCACAGATCGAGGGGTATGGGTCAAACCGCTGGACCCTGTTCGCGTGGCGAGGGCCAAAGCCGCTTTTACTACCCGGCGGGTGGTGCCGGAGCGGATAGCATCGCTGGTGTCAGGCGCAGTCCGTCCCCGTTCGGGCGATCTTGTGCTGGCCCGGATCGTACAGTTGGGCCACCACCGCCACATCGAACAGCCAAACGGCCGGCGCGCCGTGCTGCACGATGACGACGAAATCATCGTCACCTATGGTGACCGGTACGCCACGGACCAGTTCGAATCCCGGGTCCCCGCCACCCTCGGCGAAACCCAGCTGGTCGCATCCGGAGGGATCGCCTCGGAGGTACTGAGCAGAAGTATGGC
>NZ_JBFTLX010000588.1:0-541 GCF_056396665.1 Cupriavidus sp. 05T313
GCGTGGGCTACGGCAAGGCCAAGGAAGTWCCCGCYGCTATCGCSAAGGGCGTTGAAGARGCCAAGAAGTCCTTCTTCCGCGTTCCCCGCRTYGGCAACACCATCCCGCACCGCGTTCAGGGTGAAGCCGCTGCCGGCGTCGTAATGCTGCGTCCGGCTTCCGCCGGTACCGGTGTTATCGCCGGTGGTCCGGTCCGTGCAGTACTGGAGTGCGTGGGCATCCACGACATCCTCTCCAAGTCGCTCGGTTCCTCCAACGCCATCAACATCGTTCACGCGACCGTTGATGCCCTGAAGCGCCTCGAAGAGCCGGCGGCAGTGGCAGCACGCCGCGGCCTGCCGCTSGACGAGATCGCTCCGGCAGCGTTGGTGAAGGCCCTCCTGGCTCCGAAGGCAGGTGTTTAGTCTTGGCTAAGAACCTGGTCCCCTCGGACGCTCAGTTGGAAATCACTCAGATCAAGTCCGCCATTGGCGGCAAGCAGAACCAGCGCGACACCCTGCGGTCCCTCGGCCTGAAGCGGATCGGACACACCGTTGTCCGC
>NZ_JBFTLX010000589.1:0-540 GCF_056396665.1 Cupriavidus sp. 05T313
GCGCGCCTGCTCCGGATCGGTCAGCATCATGTCGTGCGACAGGATGCCGGCGGCGCCGACGCCGTCCTCCTCGCCGGCCTGGCCGGTTTCGAGCGAGCCCAGGCAGCCCAGTTCGCCCTCCACCGATACTCCTACGGCGTGTGCCATCTCGCACACGCGGCGGGTCACGCCGACGTTGTAATCGTAGTCCGACGGGGTCTTCATGTCTTCGCGCAGCGACCCGTCCATCATCACGCTGGTGAAGCCGGAGCGGATCGAGGCCTGGCACACCGCCGGACTGGAGCCGTGATCCTGGTGCAGCACGATGGGAATATCCGGATGTGTCTCCGCCGCCGCCAGCACCATGTGGCGCAGGTAGGCCTCGCCGGCATATTTTCGCGCGCCGGCCGAGGCCTGCAGGATGACCGGGCTGTCGGTCTCCTCGGCGGCTTCCATGATGGCGTGGATCTGCTCCAGATTATTGACGTTGAAAGCCGGCACGCCGTAGCCGAACTCTCCCGCGTGGTCGAGCAACTGGCGCAGGGATACGAGTGACATGAT
>NZ_JBFTLX010000590.1:0-537 GCF_056396665.1 Cupriavidus sp. 05T313
AAATTGAGGGTGGTTTCCCTCGAAACCACACCTTGCTGAGACCGGCTACGCCTGATGAGCCAATGCCAGCGTAGCCGAAATGGTCGGTTAGTCATAAGGTTATTAGCTTTGGACCCATATTTCGTGGACTAGGAAAGAGGCGACCCCGTAAAGATATGATATCCGAGACGATTAGTGCATCCAGTTTCTTTGAAGAGAATTTTGAGAGATATCCGGCTTTATTCAAATCTTGCTATACAGGGAAATTTTTCGACTGGCACGATCTTGATGAGTCAATATACTCCAGTCAATCAAGTCCACTTGGTGTGAGAATCCATAATGGAGTGGATTTTATTGACCCGGCGGGGTATAGCAAAAGATGTATTGAGGTGGGGGTAATTAAAATCCAACTTAATAAAGATTTTGTTGAGATGCATCTGGCGGCTGGCTCAACACTTGTGTTCAATCGAATAGAGTCAGTTTCAATTAAAATTAGAAACATTTGTAACGAATTATCTGATTTTATTGGTGAGGTCGTCATTGCAAACGGTTATGCTG
>NZ_JBFTLX010000591.1:0-536 GCF_056396665.1 Cupriavidus sp. 05T313
ATGTTCGGCGATGTGGAGGAACTGGCTGCCGGCTGCCGCTTCGCGGACTGCGCCCACGGCGGTGAACCAGGCTGCGCGGTGCGGGAAGCGATTGACGGCGGCGTCCTGGAGGAACGGCGCTGGAGCTCCTACCTGAAGATGCAGCGGGAACTGGCGGCGCTGGCACGCCGCTCGGACGTCGCCGCCCAGCGCGCCTATTACCGGGAGTGGCACCAGAAGGTGGTGTCCGCCGGAAAATCGCAACGCTGGGCGGAACGCGAGGCCACCGAACGCCAAGGCCGGACCGCGGGGAAGGACCGTAAGCGGAAACGGTAGGAGAGGCGGTATTCCCGTGTCCGGACCGGGAGTAGGGTGCGGTCATGGACATCATCATGGTTCCGGGTTTCTGGCTGGACGCCTCATCATGGGAGGAGGTGGCACCCGTCCTGGAAGCGGCAGGGCACCGCCCCCGCCCCCTCACCCTTCCTGGGAAGGAGACTGTTGACTCGAGCCGGGCGGGCATCAACCTGCAGGACCACATCGACGCGGTGGTGGAG
>NZ_JBFTLX010000592.1:0-534 GCF_056396665.1 Cupriavidus sp. 05T313
TCATGGAAGCCATCGCCAAAGTCGTCGCGGAAACCGGGGCTTTGACGGGTAAGCGCCGMCGRGCGGTGGATTCAACGGTCCTTRAYGACGCGGTCGYSAGGCAGGACACGATCACGCAGCTGATCGCCGCGGTCCGCCGCTTCGGCCGGGACATCCCGGGCGGACAAGAACTCGTGACCGCCCACGCCACGGGCTATGACTACATCCGCACGGGTAAGCCGGACATCGCCTGGGATGACCAGGGAGCGAAAGACGGGCTGATCTCCGCGCTGGTCACCGACGCCCTGGCGTTGCTGGCCGCGGTCGAYCCCGAAACGCTGGACGGAAAGGCTGCTGATGCCTACGCTCTGCTGGCCCTGGTCGCCGGGCAGGACGTGGAACCGGCCGAGGACTCCGACGGGACCGACGGGCGATGGCGGATCGCCCGGAAGGTCGCCCCGGACCGGATGATCTCCACCGTTGACCCCGACACCCGGCACGCGCACAAGACCCAGTCCAGGCAGCAGGACGGATACAAGGCCCACATCGTGATCG
>NZ_JBFTLX010000593.1:0-533 GCF_056396665.1 Cupriavidus sp. 05T313
GGGCGACAGTGATTTTCCGGGGGATATGACTCGCCGGGCGACAGTGATTTTCCGGGGGATATGACTCGCCCCGCTGCCTCGCGAAATGCCCTCTTCCTCGCTCACCTCGAAGTCTTCTCGAACAAATCCATGCCGCGCGCAGGCGGATTCAAAGTCGCCGCGTTCATTCACGGGCAATTCGTGGAACAGCTTTTGAACCATGGCTATCTCCCAGAGCCTGGCAAAATCCTAGCATGACGGCAAACCAGCGCGCATAGCCAGAAGCGCCAGGCATGAGCCTCATCGAGCGAATGAGAGTGCGGAATCAAAGTTCTACGAGGTGCCTAGATGCTCAGCGCCAGGAGCATCTCACACGATGGCGATTGCACAAGCGAACCTTGACCAAGCGATTTTGGACTCCGCTGAACATTATCGCCGGGCGATTGCCAACGCTTAACAGGCGCGTCTCCTGACTATCACGGCTACACCTGGGCCGACCGATAGCGGGGGGATCGTCAGCCACCGCAGGTCCGTTGAGTACCGCAGTAAGGCGC
>NZ_JBFTLX010000594.1:0-532 GCF_056396665.1 Cupriavidus sp. 05T313
ACTTCACCGTCGACGAAGCAGCCGGCACCATGACCTGCCCGCACGGACTCACCCGCAACATCACCACCAAACGACGGGTCACGTTCGGCGCCGCCTGCACAGGCTGCCCCCTCCGGCACCGATGCACCGCCTCACCGCGAGGACGCAAAATCGTTCTCCACGAACATGACGCGCTGCAACGGCAACACCGCCAACGCGCSAAGAACCCGGCCTTCCAGGACGACTACCGCACCCACCGGCCCATGGTCGAGCGGTCCATCGCATGGCTCACCCGCGGCAACCGACGCGTTCCCCATCGCGGCATCARCCGGAACAACGCCTGGCTCCAGCTACGGATCGCGGGACTGAACCTCCGCCGCCTCCTGAAGCTCGGACTCACCGCGGAACAGGGATCCTGGGCCATCGCTTGAACCGGAAACCAGGACCAGGCCTCTCACAGCCAGCCAAAACAACACCCCCTACCCGGCCAACAGGCACCAAAAGCCCGGAACCACCCAAAATACTTCAACCCCAGAAACCCCAACCCACAAAA
>NZ_JBFTLX010000595.1:0-527 GCF_056396665.1 Cupriavidus sp. 05T313
CAGGAATCCGCGCTGCTTCTAGCGCAGGGCTTCGGCAATGGCGGCGGATACAACAGCATCTATGGCTTGATCGAAGATCCGCGGCCCGAGGTCTACCCCATTCTCAAGGCAAAACTGCAGCCTCCGGAAGAGGAAGATGACAAGGAGCTCCTGCTGACCATGGCCCAGATATCCGTACCTGTGGAACAACGCGTTGCCGATATCCGACCATACCTGGAAGCGAAATATTATGGCGTGCGTCAGGGTGCTGTTCTCGGACTTGCACTGCTGGATGATCCCGGCAGCATGGAACGCATGGCCTATGTGCTGGGGACAGACCGGCGCCAGCGCAAATGGAATTTCCTTCGTACCTTCTATGACTTCCGCGCCTGGAGAATCCCAAAGTTCGTCCCGGTGCTGATCCCGGTCCTGAACGACCCGCAGCCACTCGAAGACATCGGCGTCCGCCAGTACCTCCCCGGCGGCGTCGAGCAGGCCATGACACCCGAAGAACAGCGCTATTGCCGCGCACGCGACTACGCGCTGAA
>NZ_JBFTLX010000596.1:0-526 GCF_056396665.1 Cupriavidus sp. 05T313
GGTCCACATCGTCGAAGCCCGGGACCGCATCGGCGGCCGGACCTGGCTGGACCTCCGGCTGGGGCGCGACCTGGAGATCGGCGGCACGTGGGTCCACTGGACCCAGCCGTACGTCTGGGCGGAGTTGAAGCGTTATGGCATCGGTACCGTCGCCAGCCCCGAGCCGCAGCGCGCATACTGGTGGGCCAACGGCGGCCGCCGGGAAGGTGACCCCGGAGCCTTGCTTGAGATGATCGGCCAGCACAACGGCGAATTCACCAAGGAGTCCCGGACCTACTTCCCCGAACCGTTCAGGCCGTTGGCCACGGATGCCTTCAAGGGCATCGACCACATCCCGGTGCAGGACCGGATCCGGGAACAGTTTCCCGCCGGCGACGCCCGGGACATCCTCGAATCCTTCTGGACCTTGAACTTCAACGGCCCCCTGGAGGACGCGGCACTGACCCAGGCCCTCCGCTGGGTGGCCCTGACCAACGGTGACTGGACCGTCAACTTCGAAGCCTGCGCCACGTACAAGATCCAGGGC
>NZ_JBFTLX010000597.1:0-526 GCF_056396665.1 Cupriavidus sp. 05T313
GGTGGACTCCCCGGACTGGGCCGCTGTGGTGTCAGGGTACGAAACGGGCGACTTTGACTCGGGCATCGTGTGGAGCGCCAACGATCCGAGCCCGTACAAGTACTTCAACGCCTCCATGGGCTCCTCAACGGTGAAGCCGGTGGGCACCAAGGCGTCGGATAACTACCACCGTTTCGGGGACCCCAAAGCCGATGCCCTGCTGGCACAGTTCGCTGCCACCACGGACCAGTCCACGCAGAAGGACATCGCCAACAAGCTCCAGGAAGAATCCAACGACGTCGCACCACTGGTGCCGCTCTTCTCCGGCCCTGAGTGGGGTGCGTACAACGACACGCACTTCACCGGCTGGCCCACCCCGGACAACCCTTACGCCACCCTCTCGGTCCGCGCACCCTCTACGGTTCTCGTGCTGACCAGCCTGGAACCGCGCAAGTAGCGACCCACCGAGCCTGAGGCCCACCTGGCCCCGCGCCATTTGGCGCCCGACGGCCTGGCCTATGCCACCGGCCGGCCGTCGGGCGTACCC
>NZ_JBFTLX010000598.1:0-526 GCF_056396665.1 Cupriavidus sp. 05T313
TTCGACCAGTGGCGGGCCATCCAGCAGCGGGACCCCCTGCCGTCCCTCACCGCGGAGGAACGGGCGGAGCTGGCAGTGCTGGGATCGAATGATTTCCCCAGCCGTGCCATCTACGGCCGCTACCTCCGCTGCACCGTGGAAGAGCTGCTCGGCAAGGCATCCGACGGCGTCACGGTGGAATTCCACGAAACGGCGGCAACATCGGTGCGTCCCGCGGGGGACGGAACGTTCGACGTCGGCCTGGCCAACGGTGCCGCCATCCGCGCCAATTCCGTGGTGCTGGCACTGGGGCACATCCCCTCCCGGCTGAACCCGGAACAGCGCGAGCTCCAGGCCGCCGCCGGGCAACTGGGCCTGCAGTACTTTCCTCCGGCCGTTCCCGCGGACGTGGACTGGTCCCGGATCCCTGCCGGGGAACCGGTCCTGGTCCGCGGCATGGGCCTGAACTTCTTCGACACCATGGGCCAGCTCACCGAGGGACGCGGCGGCAAGTTCGTGCCCAACGGCACCGGCCTGGTGTATGAAC
>NZ_JBFTLX010000599.1:0-524 GCF_056396665.1 Cupriavidus sp. 05T313
CGCCGTGCGTAAGGCCGGCCAGCTCGCCGCCCAGCAGGGTGCCAAGCAGGATGGCGACGAAAGTGCCCATTTCCACCAGCCCGTTGCCGCCTACCAGCTCGGTCTCGTCCAGGTGCTGCGGGAGGTAGGCGAACTTGACCGGGCCGAACACCGTCGAGTGCAGCCCCATCAGGAAAGTGCCAAGGTAGAGCAATGGCGCGCTGTGCATGGCAAAGCCGGCCATACCCAGCAGCATGATGCCGATTTCCAGGGTCTTCACCAGCCGGATCAGCCGCGACTTCTCGATCTTGTCGGCAATCTGGCCGCTGGTGGCGGAGAACAGCACGAATGGCGCGATGAAGATGGCGGAGATCAGGAACGCCGCGCTCTTGGCGTCAACGCCCTCGAACAGCGCGGTGTGGTAAGTAACCAGCGAAGTGAAGGCGACCTTGAAGAGGTTGTCGTTCATCGCGCCCAGGAACTGGGTCCAGAAGAACGGGCCGAAGCGGCGTGCACTGAGCAGGCGAAATTGGTTTTGTTGGCTC
>NZ_JBFTLX010000600.1:0-519 GCF_056396665.1 Cupriavidus sp. 05T313
GTTCCAGCTCCGGTGGGATTTCATCCACGCCGAACCGCACGCCGTCCAGGGTCTTGCCCCAGATGTCGTGCAGCCGCTGGGCCGAGTCCAGCACCATGTCGTCAAAGCGGTCGGCGCGGGTCCGGTATCCGGGGTGGGTGGGCAGCATCACCTCGCCGCGGAGGCCACGCCCATGGCGGTTCCGGCGCCGCCGGGAGAAGCTCCTGCCACTGGTCTCCGTACCCGTTGCCACAGGGGCATCCGGGTCAGCCAACCGGACCGAAAAACCTGATTCATGGTTCGATGACTRCATACATCGACTGTAAACCCGGGGAAGGATTTACGCGATACATCCGCTGTTCCCTGGGGGCGCGTCGGCCTGGGCGGCAATGCGCGGCTTTTCGCCGGGGAAGGGGTAGTCTGTGATGTCGTGGGAGCTATCCGTCAATGTTCAAGGTCTGCCTGCCGCCAGTCGGCGGTAGCCACCCTGACGTACGTGTATGCCGATTCCACCGCCGTCCTGGGTCCGCTGGCCACCTA
>NZ_JBFTLX010000601.1:0-517 GCF_056396665.1 Cupriavidus sp. 05T313
GGGCATCGAACTGGCTGAGCTTCTCCTTGCCGCAGGCGCCGCCGACATCGCCGACCTGCAGGCGTCCTGACCTGGCGATGACGCAGCCTTCCAGCGGCACCGCGCCCCGGACTCCGCTCGGCGGCGTCCGGGTCCTGGTGACCCGCAGCCCGGAACGTTCGGCTGCCCTGGTGGAGGCGCTGGCAGGAGCCGGTGCGGAACCGGTGCTGCTGCCGCTCATCGACTTCGAACGGGCACCTGACCAGCACGCGCTGGACGTCGCCTGTGACGCCCTCGCAGCTGCGGCCTTTGACTGGCTGGTGGTCAGCAGCGCCACCACCGTCCACGTCCTGATGGAAAAAGCGGCGGAGCGTGGCCTGCGCCTGGGCCAGCTGGTGCCGCGAGGGACACGGATAGCGGCCGTCGGTCCCGCAACGCGGCGGCTCCTCGAAGCCGGCGGCCTCACAGTGGAACTGACCCCGCCCGGAGAACAATCGGCCGCCGGGCTGCTCGCCGTCTGGCCGGGAGGGGGCAGGAT
>NZ_JBFTLX010000602.1:0-513 GCF_056396665.1 Cupriavidus sp. 05T313
CCTTAAGGCGATGCTCAAACATGGCCCCCTCCCTTAAGGCGATGCTCAAACATGGCCCCCTCTTTTCCGCTCTTTTCACCTGCCGACGAGGACGCCCCATACGGCCTGGTACACCTACACGGCTCGCTTCGCATCGCGGGCTGGTGTGGCGCGCCCTTGGGGGCGCTCCACACGGCTACACCGAATCGTTGATCTGGCGATACCGCGTATCGCCGAAATCTCCGGCTCTTCAGACGCCAAACTTCCTGCCTCCTGCCTCCTGCCTCCTGCCTTTATGCGCTAGCTGCCACTTGCGCTCCGCTGGTTTGCTCATCCTAGCAACAGGGGAAGACGGACGCGGGAGCGAGCTGCCAAACCACCGATTGGTAGCTGTGTGGAGCGCCCGTGGGGGCGGTCCACACTGGTGCGCGATGCGAAGCGAGCCGTGAAGGTGTACCAGGCCGTATGGGGCGCCTCGGGATCCGGTGAAAAGAGCGGAAAAGAGGGACCCATGTTTGAGTATCGCCTTAAGGC
>NZ_JBFTLX010000603.1:0-503 GCF_056396665.1 Cupriavidus sp. 05T313
ACGACATCCACGACATCCACTCSCCSCGCGTYCCCGGCGAGCAGGAAGTCACCGASCTGCTCAGCACCGCCGTCARGCACGTYCCGTCSCGCCAGCTCTGGGTCAACCCCGACTGCGGCCTGAAGACCCGCGGCTACGCCGAGACTGAGGAGTCCCTGCGC
This sequence comes from Cupriavidus sp. 05T313, assembly GCF_056396665.1. NCBI lineage: Bacteria > Pseudomonadati > Pseudomonadota > Betaproteobacteria > Burkholderiales > Burkholderiaceae > Cupriavidus > Cupriavidus sp. 05T313. Next base: position 162 of record NZ_JBFTLX010000603.1, read on the forward strand.
AACCTGGTCAAGGCCACCCAGGCCGTGCGCGCCGGCCTGCTCGAAACGGCGAAGTAAGACAACGCGCGACGACGGCGGGTCACTCTCGGTGACCCGCCGTCGTCGTCTCTTTCATCCTCACGGCGGAGATGAGCAGCCACACGGTCCAGGCGAGGATGGCTACAATGCCCACCAGGGTGGGAAGCGTGTTCGCTGCTGAGAATCCCGAGGCCCCGATAATCCAGCCCTGGACCAGATAGGCCAGTCCGGACAGCGCCATGAGGTAGCCGATCACGCGGGAAACGTCGCGCGCCGCTGCGACAGCCACACCCCACAGCACCAGTGCGGCGCCCAGCAGGAAGT
>NZ_JBFTLX010000604.1:0-503 GCF_056396665.1 Cupriavidus sp. 05T313
GCAGAACCCATATCATTCTCGCTGCAGGAATTGCGGGAGCTCGGCGATCAACGGCAGATCACCAAGCACAACTGCATTCAAGGATGGACAGCCATTGCTGAATGGGCAGGGATTCCCCTGTCCGACATCATGCAAAAAGTCAAACCCCACCCCGACGCCAAGCATGTGGTGTTCTACGGCATGGACGACAAAGGCCTGACCGAAGGGGAAGGCCGGTACGGCTTCTACTACGCATCCATCCCTATATACCTAGCTTCGCAGCCACAAGCACTCCTAGCCCTGGAGATGAACGGGGCACCACTGCCCATCGAACACGGAGCACCCCTGCGGCTCAGGCTTGAGACTCAACTCGGATACAAAATGATCAAATGGATCCAGGGCATCGAATTCGTCACCGACGTCAAGGACATCGGAATGGGAATGGGCGGGTGGCGCGAAGACCAGCAGTTCTACGCCAACGCCGCCGGAATTTAGCACTGCTGGAACCATGGCCTGATGAATAT
>NZ_JBFTLX010000605.1:0-499 GCF_056396665.1 Cupriavidus sp. 05T313
GGTCACGGCCGCCGATGTCGCCGCCATGATTGCCACCGTCCAGCAGGTGTTCGTGTCGGGTCCCGTGAAGGAATACACGGTGTCACTGGGCAGGGCCACACGGGAGAGCCCGCTGCTGAGGCTCGGTGCGAGCCCCCGGTCCATGCTGCAACTGCTGCGCGCCGCCAAGGCCACGGCAGCCCTGGACGGACGCGATTTTGTCCTCCCGGACGATGTGGCTGACGTGGCGGAGGCCGTCCTGGCGCACCGGATCATTCTTGACCGGAAGGCTGCCGGCGCCGGCGAAACCCCGCACAGCGTCCTGCGGGGCATCCTGTCCCGGCTGCCCGTGCCGCAGGCTGCCGCCGGACAGCCCGACCGGGCCGGGGCCGCCGCCGGCAGCAGGAACCGCTAGGCGAATGCCATGGCCCTCCTGGACAAGCTCCCGCGGCACCTGTTCACCAGGCGCGGGTGGGGCATGCTCGCGGGCGGCGCCTCCGCGCTGGCTGCGGCCCAGGTC
>NZ_JBFTLX010000606.1:0-497 GCF_056396665.1 Cupriavidus sp. 05T313
ATGTGGGCGGGCATAGATGGTGCCGGCCTCGGCATAGGGCTCGACCTCGACCACCTTGCTCCCATAGAGGATCTTGGCCCCGTCACGGGCCTTCCACTTGACGGTCACCTGCAGGCCGGGACGGTAGATTCGCGGCACCCCCACACAACATGTCCCGGCGTTGGCTGAGCCATAGGCGCGCATGTTGTGGCTCGGCACACCGTCAATCGAGACCCAGTCCATGTAATTGCCGGTATGGTTGACCGCGCCTAGCGAGGCATAGACAAACTTGTCGGAGCGATCAGTCGAGATGCCGCTGCCGCCAGCGCAGCCGGCCAGGAACAGGGACAGGAGAACGGCCTTGCCGAGGGCAATGCGCCGCGGTGCGGCGATATAGCGCTTCATTGTTGGAACTCCTTCACTTCGTCAGGGTTAACCGGATAGGGAATGCGATGGTTGGGATTGTGCGGACCATTGCGCGCCGACTGCATCAGGTTGGCCCCGGCACGCTCCTGGGG
>NZ_JBFTLX010000607.1:0-492 GCF_056396665.1 Cupriavidus sp. 05T313
CAAAAGCAGTGGCCGGAACTCCTCGACCGCGTCGAGCAGGCCTTCGCCGAAGGCGCGAATCATTTCTGGCTGGACTTGCAGTACTACGCCTTCACCGCCCAGGATCAGGCGGGTGGCGAGTATGCCCGCGCGCGCGACCTGCTCGCCACTGACTGTGCGCTGATGCTCGAACGCCTGCCCGGCCTCGATCAACTGGCCTTCACGGACGGCACACCGTTTGCGGATGACACCACATTGGCGTGGATTGCGCGCCATGCCACCGTACGCGATGTCGAGCGCGGCGAGCCCATGGTGCCGGTATCGGTCGCGTCCGCCAGCACCGACTGGGCGGAGACGGAAGCCCAGGCGGCGGACCTCGCCGCCCAATAGAGCCTCGATGCCGCGTTCGCCTGGTTGCAGGGCCTGCCGGCGCCGGACGGTGAGCGCGACCGCTTCGTGCGGCAACTGGTGATGGCGCGCGTGGCCGAACGTGCGGGTCGCGCGGACACGGCG
>NZ_JBFTLX010000608.1:0-492 GCF_056396665.1 Cupriavidus sp. 05T313
CGCCTTAAGGCGATGCGAGTTTGGGTCCCGGCCGCTCTTTTCGCCGGATCCCGAGGCGCCCCATACGGCCTGGTACACCTTCACGGCTCGCTTCGCATCGCGCACCAGTGTGGACCGCCCCCACGGGCGCTCCACACAGCTACCAATCGGTGGTTTGGCAGCTCGCTCCCGCGACCGTCTTCCCCTGTTGCTAGGATGAACAAACCAGCGGATCGCTAGTGGCAGCTAGCGCATAAAGGCAGGAGGCAGGAGGCAGGAGGCAGGAGGCAGGAGGCAGGAAGTTTGGCGTCTGAAGAGCAGGAGATTTCGGCGATACGCGGTATCGCCAGATCAACGATTCGGTGTAGCCGTGTGGAGCGCCCCCAAGGGCGGGCCACACCAGCCCGCGATGCGAAGCGAGCCGTGTAGGTGTACCAGGCCGTATGGGGCGTCCTCGTCGGCAGGTGAAAAGAGCGGAAAAGAGGGGGCCATGTTTGAGCATCGCMTTAAGGC
>NZ_JBFTLX010000609.1:0-490 GCF_056396665.1 Cupriavidus sp. 05T313
CTGCAGACTCAAGCAGGACCAGCGAAGCTCCCGGTTGCTTCTGCAACAGCTGGTAAGCCGTTGCCAGGCCCACGATCCCGCCGCCGATAACGCAGTAGTCCACCCGGTCCACAGGTCCCGCCTTTCGTCGTGGCTAGAGTTTAGCCACCCCCGCTAACAGCGCGCCCGGCTATCCGCCGCTGCGGGGAGCAAACATGATCACGGCAACCCCCAGGAGGCAGACCAGGGACCCGGCGATGTCCCACCGGTCCGGGCGGAAGCCGTCAAAGGCCATGCCCCAGGCCAGGGAACCGGCCACGAACACGCCGCCGTAGGCCGCCAGGATCCGGCCGAAATGGGCATCGGGCTGGAGCGTGGCCACGAAACCGTAGGCGCCCAGCGCGATCACGCCAAGCCCGGCCCACCACCAGTCCTTGCCTTCGCGAACGGCCTGCCACACCAGCCAGGCCCCACCTATTTCCGCCACAGCGGCCAGCACGAACAACACGAC
>NZ_JBFTLX010000610.1:0-488 GCF_056396665.1 Cupriavidus sp. 05T313
CTGCGCCGTTTCGGGTGTGGCTGGTTTCGTGGTTTTGTCTCGGAGAGCAGGCGCGGTGATGTTCGAGCGTGACCCTCGCGAACCGGGCCACCACCACGAAACCAAGGGCATTGAGAGCAAGGTGCCGCTCGCGCCGGTACGGCAGGGCATCAAATGGCAGGGCGCCCGCCGCCAGAGACAAAACCACGAAACCACCAAGGCGGGCAGCGTCGTGGCGCTCGGCACCGCGAACGGCAGATGGCCGAATGGTCACCGCGCCCGAGGTTGGGGGCCCCACCACGTGACCAATGGGTAATGCAGTGGCGATGTCCTTCAAGCCGGTGAGGCACGCCAGCCAACACTCAGGGCCGTACGACGAAACCACCGAGGCCCATCAGCCTTATTGCTCTGCCCCCGGCAGGGTCGGCTTTCTTCTCGTTAGTCTTCTTTGCCGAAGCAAAGAAGAGTGACCGGCGTCCCCCGCAGGGGGATGTCGTACGCACTTGGGT
>NZ_JBFTLX010000611.1:0-487 GCF_056396665.1 Cupriavidus sp. 05T313
CAGTTGGAGGCCTACCGGCAGTGGCGGGAGGAACTGGAGTCGGTTTCGATGGCCAACCAGGCAACCATCGACAACCTATACAAAGCGAGGTTGGCCGGAATCAAGGCAGCAGCCCCGGCCCCGCGGCTGCAGCCCACCATGCAGAAGGTGTACGACGCCGTTAGGACAGCCCGCGGGCCAGTCAACGCGGCGGAAATTGCCGGGCAACTTGGTGTCAGCCGGCCAACTGCCCAGCGGTACCTGAGCACCCTGGAACGCAAGGGCCTGCTGGTCCTGGACCTCACCTACGGGAGCACGGGCAGGCCATTGAATTCCTACACGGTGCCGTGACCGGGCAGCGCTTTACCCTCGCCCGTCAATAAGGGCGCGGTTCGGGTAGAAGCGCAGGTCAGACCTCGGTTGAACTTTCAAATACCTTGAGCTTTCATTGACCGTTTACCCCCTCGCGTCCTGAGGTTGGCGGTGCAAAGTGGTCCCCAGTTAGACC
>NZ_JBFTLX010000612.1:0-480 GCF_056396665.1 Cupriavidus sp. 05T313
GCCGTGCACCGTGCGTTCAAGCCTGCCGATTCCTCGCCCGACGGCGCTGCTGCCGCCATCGCTGCGCACAAGGGCCCGGTGGCCAAGCTGCGCCGCAACACCGTTCGCTGACCTGTGAAGGTACTGATTGTCGGCGCGGGTCCGGCCGGATCCACCGCCGCGTACTACCTTGCCAAGGCCGGGCTTGCGGTCACGGTCCTGGAAAAGACGGCGTTCCCGCGGGAGAAGGTCTGCGGTGACGGGCTGACGCCGCGCGCCGTCCGCGAGGTCCAGAAGCTCGGCCTGCCGCACCCGGAGAACGAGGGCTGGCGCCGGAACAAGGGCCTGCGCCTGATCGCCGGCGGCCGCACCATCGAGCTGCCCTGGCCCGAGGTGTCCGACTTTCCGCAGTACGGACTGATCCGCACGCGCCTGGGCTTCGACGAGGAACTGGCGCGCCACGCCGAGGCTGCCTGCGCCACGATCCTTGAGCGGCACAGC
>NZ_JBFTLX010000613.1:0-480 GCF_056396665.1 Cupriavidus sp. 05T313
GTGCTGGCCGTGACGGTCCTGGGCACGTCCCTCTGGTCCGCCGTACTCCTGGGCCGGGACGCCGCGTGGCTCCCCTGGCTGCGCATCGCCGTGATCGTCCYCGGTGTCCTGGCAGCTGCCGGGATCCTGCTCCGCCTCGACGCACTGGGGGCCGGCGGACGGTTCCGGCGTGCAGGGGCGGCCGCCGTCGTCGCCGTATCCCTGCTCGCCGGCGGCCTCGGCACAACTGCCTGGACCCTGGCCACCGCGGCTTCCGCACACTCGGGCTCCATTCCGACGTCGGGGCCCGCAGGTTCGTCGGCAGGCGGCTTTGGGAACCGGGCCGCGAGGTTCCGCGGCGATCGCACCGACCGCACCGACGCGAACGCCGGAACTGACGGGGCCGCCTCCGGCGGTAACGGGTTCGACCCGGCGAACGGCTTTGACCCCGCGAATGGAATTGGTGGTTCAGCCGGTGGCCCCGGCGGTGAAGGTACCGCC
>NZ_JBFTLX010000614.1:0-478 GCF_056396665.1 Cupriavidus sp. 05T313
GGATAGAGCCCTGTCCATCCCCGGCGCTTGTCGAAAAGAGTCCCACGAACTCAACGCTCTGCAACTTTCTCAGCCAATTCAATCAGACGCRCYGAAACCCGGGYCATAATCAAAGCCGTCCCCGCCATGGGGAGGGCTCTTGGTACCGGCCCAAGCGTGGCGAGGACCGCATCGAGCGGGGCCGCAAGACGGTCTCGGGAAGGCGGGACAGGGTCTGTTCGTGGATAGATCCGGGGCCCTGCGAACCCTTCCTGGACAAGCTTGCGGGTCGACAGGGCCGGGATCGTCAAACCGGCCTAACAGGATCAGCCGAGGCCGCCGCCGGATTACCGCGGGGCTATTGATCCTGCCCGTCCGTGGGACAGCCGGGTCCAGGGTTGAAACAGCACCCGCGCCTCCGGCCCTCCGGAATAACGACGCGGCGGAGCGGTCGACGAAGCCGAAACGCTAAACAAACCTACGGTCCCCGGGCTCCGCC
>NZ_JBFTLX010000615.1:0-477 GCF_056396665.1 Cupriavidus sp. 05T313
CTCCAGTTCCTTGGGAAGCCCGCGGAGGTAGGTCACCATCACCCAGGTGGAGAACGGCATGGCGAACGTCAGGTAGGTGACGAACAGCCCCCACTGGGTTCCAATGACCTGGATGCCCAGGTAGGTGGCAGCCGAGGAAAACAGGACGAACACGGGCAGAACCATCAGTGTTCCGGGCACGGACTGCAGTGCCAGGAGCCCCCGCAGAATGGTCAGCCGGCCGCGGAAGGTGTAGCGGACCAGGACGAACGCGGTGGAGACGGAAAGAGCCGCGGAAACCACGGCGGTTGCGCCGGCCACCAGCACGCTGTTGGTGAGGCCGGTGGTCAGGCCCACGCTGGTCCAAATCTTCGAGTAGTTCTCGAACGTGACCGAGGACGGCCAGAACTCGCCGTTGGCAACCCCGATGTCCGAGTTCACCGAGGCCAGGAAGATGTACAGCACCGGGACCAGGACCAGGGCGCCCAGGAAGACCAG
>NZ_JBFTLX010000616.1:0-474 GCF_056396665.1 Cupriavidus sp. 05T313
CCACGTACTCCGAGGAACGCCAGGTGGTGGCCAAGAACCTCATCGACTTCGACAAGGAATGGTCMACSMTGATGGCSAAGAAGCCGGAGGAGTTCGAGCACCCCTCCGACCTCGAGGACTTCTACGTACAGACCGCGGAATTCCCTGCCGGGTTCATGACCCAGTACACGCCGTCCCTGATTGTGGGCAGCAGCGAGCACCAGGACCTGGCCGCAGGATTCCCCGTGGGCAAACGCTTCAAGTCCGCGCCCGTGGTCCGCGTGGGGGACACCAACCCGCTCCATCTGGGCCACCACGCCACCGCTGACGGCCGCTGGCGGATCTACGTCTTCGCCGACCCCGCGCTTCCCGGTACCAATTCGGCCACCGACAAGCTTGCCGCCTGGTTCACGGACTCCCCGGAGTCCCCGCTGGCCGCCACCCCTTCCGGCGCCGACCCGGATGCGTGGTTCGACCTGAAGGTCATCTACCAGC
>NZ_JBFTLX010000617.1:0-471 GCF_056396665.1 Cupriavidus sp. 05T313
GGTGGTGCGTTGGCCATGGATCACGTCCAATCCGATGAGCAGCGGAATACCATGCGGCGTCTCCTCCACGGCCGCGCGTTGGAGTTCGTTGGCGGCGGCGGCGCTCCGGGGCCAAAAAACACCTCCGATGCCCGCGCGCACCAGTTCCTTGGCCTCTTCAAGCCGCGGGCGGTAGCCGATCTGGAGCTGGGCGAGCTTCTGCTCCCAGGTCATGGATGCGAGGAGCCTTTCGACGACTGCTTCGCGGGATTCGACGTCGTCGTCCCGTTCCGCGGTCTTTGAACCCGGAGCCATTCATTCCTCCTGCGTTGTTTCCTACACAAAAATTCGTGCTGCCGGTAGGGCGTGCCAGGGTGGACAACTGCAGCACAGCAGCTTGGCACCATGGCTGATCTCCCCTGCCGGTTCCTAAGAAAGGAGGACGAGTTGCCGTACCCGGCGCCAGTGACGGCCGGCGCAAATCCAACCTCT
>NZ_JBFTLX010000618.1:0-470 GCF_056396665.1 Cupriavidus sp. 05T313
CCCCCACTAAAGAGGGCACCTACGACGGTAAGTGTGCCGAACTCTGCGGCGAGTACCACTCCGAAATGCTGTTCCGCGTGAAGGTGGTGTCGGAATCCGAATTCCAGGCCCACATGGACCAGCTCAAGGCTGCAGGCAACACCGGCCTGCTCGGTGTTGAGTACGACCGCAACCCGAACCTGAACGAAACCAAGTAAGGGGAGCGACGTGGCTACGTACACCCAATCCGCACCTGCGGGAGTCCTGTCGGCTCCCGTGGTACCCAAATCCAAGGGGCGCATCGTCGTCAACTGGATCACCTCCACGGACCACAAGACCATCGGGTACATGTACCTGATTGCGTCCTTCGTGTTCTTCTGCCTCGGCGGCGTGATGGCGCTGCTGATCCGCGCCGAACTCTTTGAGCCCGGCATGCAGATCCTGCAGACCAAGGAACAGTACAACCAGCTGTTCACCATGCACGGCACCGT
>NZ_JBFTLX010000619.1:0-468 GCF_056396665.1 Cupriavidus sp. 05T313
GTCGTCGTAGATGACAGAGAGGCCTGCTGCTTCAAGGTCTGCCGAGAGCTTCTCCGCTGCCTGGAAGATGTCCTCACCCCGGCCTACTGCCACCACGTGCACATCGGCAGGGGCCACGGTGCGGGGCCAGACCAGTCCGCGGTCGTCATGATTGGCCTCAGCCAGCGCGGCCACGGCGCGGGTGACACCGACGCCGTAGGAACCCATGGTGACCACGACCTGCTTGCCGTTCTGGTCCAGCACCTTCAGGTCCAGGGCTTCGGCGTACTTGCGGCCCAGCTGGAAAATGTGGCCCATTTCGATGCCGCGGGCGGTTTCGAGGGGGCCGGAGCCGTCCGGAGAGGGATCGCCGGCGCGGACTTCGGTGCACTCGATGACGCCGTCCCACGTGAAGTCGCGGCCTGCCACGAGGCCGAAGACGTGCTTGCCGGCCTGGTTGGCGCCGGTGATCCAGGCGGTACCGCGGAC
>NZ_JBFTLX010000620.1:0-467 GCF_056396665.1 Cupriavidus sp. 05T313
ATGCCGAACTCGCGGCCCGTCATGTACGCGGCCTTCACCAGTTGCCCGGTGGCCTGCGCCGCCACGCGGTACTTGCGGGCGATGTAGTCCGCCACGGCCGCCTGCTCACGTGCGGAGCCGAGCGCCGTCGTGTTGCGGGCGTCCAGCGCCACGCGCTGCACCGGGATCTGCGCGGCCAGGTGCGCCACCGACGGGACCTTGCCCGCGGCCGACACACTCCACTCGTCCACGCCAGACACCGTCGGCAAGCCGTTGGTGGCATGCGCCAGACGCGCGGCGGCCACGTCGGCCGAGACCGGCGGCACGCCAGTGCTGGCATGGGCCGTGGTAGCCGGCAGGGCGGCGCCGAGCAGTACCGTGGGTGCTTCCTTGCCCGCCAGCGCGCCAGCGAGCGACGTCCGCCATTGCTGGCTGACCGTCAAGGTGACTGCTGCGGCCACAGAAAGCACGCCCAGGCTGTTCAGGGT
>NZ_JBFTLX010000621.1:0-464 GCF_056396665.1 Cupriavidus sp. 05T313
ACGCCCAGGCCCCGGCGCAGGGCCAGGGCGATCAGCAGGAACGGGATGCCAAGTCCCAGGCTGTAGACAAAAGCCAGGARTGCRCCCTTGGCRGCRGAGGACCCGCCGGAGAGGCTSAGSARCTGSACGGCGGARTAGGTKGGSCCKATGCACGGSGCCCAGCCCAGGCCGAAGGTCAGGCCCAGCAGGGGCGCTCCCCAGAGCCCGGCGGGCGGCTTTGCGTGGATCTTCGCGTCACGCTGCAGCCAGCCGAAACCGCCCATGAAGACGATCCCCATGATGATGACCAGGATTCCCAGGAGCTGGGTGATCCAGGCATTCTGGCTGCCCGTGATGAGGGTGCCCAGCTGGCCGAATGCACCGCCCAGCAGGACGAAGATCACGGAGAAGCCCAGGACGAACAACCCAATGCCCGCCAGCATCCGCCCGCGTTTCTGCTTTTGCAGGTCCACGCCGCTCAGTCC
>NZ_JBFTLX010000622.1:0-462 GCF_056396665.1 Cupriavidus sp. 05T313
GATTAGGCTCTAGGTATGGGCGATCTCCTGCTGGTGCTGTTGCCGGCGATTGTTTTGGTGGTCCTCCTGTGGGGCGTCGCCACCGCGCTGCGGCCGCGCGATCCAGGCTTGTCGGAGGCCGCAAAGTACCAGCGCGAGCTTGCCGAGCGGTCGGCACGCCACTACGCGGCCCAGGTACAGGCGGCCACTGCCGCCCGCGACCGCCTGGCCGCCGCTACCCACCCCAGCCAGAATGCCCAGCAACACAACCAGCAGCAGGAATATATCCGTGCGGCCAGCCAGCAAAACGACCGCACCTGGCAAAGGCCAGGAAGAACAGAGAACGGCACGTGAAAATGGAATCCCTTGTGGTCCCGGTCCTTATCCTGCTCGCAGTCGTCGCCGGGGTCATACTCGCGTACCGTGCCTCCCGCACGCGTAAGGCAACGCGCGGCACAGTCCCCGCCCAGCCCGCTGCAACAT
>NZ_JBFTLX010000623.1:0-459 GCF_056396665.1 Cupriavidus sp. 05T313
CATCAAACCGGTCACCAACGGCGGCCGCCGAGCTCAAATGGTTGAAGGGGGCATCCGCACCTTCCCAGCTGTGGCCTATGACGTAAGTGGTATTGCCGGATCCCTGGCCTGGAGTGCCGAAGGCCGAAAGCCAGTAGCCGTCCTTGGTGGCGGGTGGCTCGATGGTGCGGCTGGATTGGGCTTCGCCGTCCAGGTCCAGCGGATGGAGGGGCACGTCGAAGGCGGCGGCCGGGTAACGAATGTGGATCGGCTGGGCAGCCGGCGGCAGGACGGGTGCTTCCGGCGCTGGGGTCACCACTGGCTGGGGCTGGGCCGTCGCGGTTGCGGTTGCCTGCGGCATGCCGGTCTCCGCCATCGGGGCCGCTGCCCCGGCAGGCGCAGCGGCGGCGCGGACACCGGGAGCCGAAGTGGAGATGCCGGGGACCGTCAGCTCGGGTGCCTCATGGAAGAGGGGTGCGC
>NZ_JBFTLX010000624.1:0-459 GCF_056396665.1 Cupriavidus sp. 05T313
CCCCGGATCCCGCAGAAGGAGCTCCATGAATCCGCTGATTGACGTCCCCGGCCTCGAAGCCAGGCTCGCCGCCGGGCACCGGACGGTGCTGCTGGATGTGCGCTGGGCGCTGGGCGACCCGCATGGGCACGACCACTATCTCGCGGAGCACCTGCCGGGCGCCGTGTTCGTTGACCTGGCCACAGAGCTTTCGGATCCGGCCGTGCCGGACCGGGGGCGGCACCCGCTTCCGTCCCGCGACCGTTTCCAGGAGTCGGCCCGCCGGTGGGGCCTGCGGAATGGTGACGTCGTGGTCGCCTACGATGACAGCGGCAACATGGCGGCGGCCAGGGCCTGGTGGATGCTGCGCGACGCCGGACTGGCGGAGGTCTACCTGCTCGACGGCGGCCTGGGCGCGTGGCGTGCCGCAGGCTTGCCGTTCGAGGAGGGACCGGTCCATCCTGTTCCCGGCGACGTGGA
>NZ_JBFTLX010000625.1:0-456 GCF_056396665.1 Cupriavidus sp. 05T313
ACGCTCTATTGAGGTACACCTCGTCCTCGTGGGCCGGGAAGCGCGGCGAAAGCCTGGTCTCAAGTTCCCGGATCTCCGCGGAGGCGTCCGCTGACACCAAGGTGTAAAACGCTGCGGCTGCCCTGTTAAGGAGCTGTCCGGAGCGTTCCATGGCCAGGGCCGTGTTTTCGAAGGTTGCCGGCTGGGTGTTGCCAGTGATGGCCTGGATCTCGGCCAGGTGTGCTGCCAATCCTTCTTCGATTGCGGCGCCGTACTGGCCTGCGGTGAGGGCCTCGAAAGGGGGGAGGCCATAGGGCAGGGGGCTGGCGGCAAGGAGGGGGTTGGTCATGGGCTAAACCTTTCACAGCGGGGCGCGCTTCTCAATCACATGCAATGGGCGTGGTGATCCCAGCCGGCATACCTACAATTGCGGCTATGGGGTCCGGTCCGGACCCCATTTCGCGCGTCCTGCAGGGC
>NZ_JBFTLX010000626.1:0-456 GCF_056396665.1 Cupriavidus sp. 05T313
GGCTCCGGAGGTGCTCTAGTCCATGGCTAAGATCAAAAAGGGTGACCTCGTTCAGGTCATCACTGGCGCCAAGGCTGAGCGCGGCGGCGACCGTGGCAAGCAGGGCAAGGTTCTGCGCGTATTCCCGGAGACCAACCGCGTGCTGGTCGAAGGCATCAACCGCGTAACCAAGCACACCAAGGTCGGTCAGTCGCAGCGCGGCACCAAGACCGGTGGCATCGAGGTCGTTGAGGCTTCAATCCACATCTCCAACGTGGCTCTGGTTGACCCCTCCACCAAGAAGCCCACCCGCGTCGGTTTCCGCACCGAGACCGTTGAGCGCGATGGCGTGAAGCGTGAAGTGCGTGTCCGCGTGGCCAAGAGCTCAGGGAAGGACATCTAATGACTGAGACTCTCGAGACTCCGGTAAGCAAGATCGTTCCTCGTCTGAAGACCAAGTACGCGGATTCCATCAAG
>NZ_JBFTLX010000627.1:0-454 GCF_056396665.1 Cupriavidus sp. 05T313
GGCCAGGAGGGCCCGGTTCTGGCGCTTGTTCAGGCCGAACAGCGGCAGGATATCCGCGCCGCCGTCGCCGTATTTGGTGAAGAAGCCGGTGACGGATTCGGCGCCATGGTCGGTGCCGATCACCAGGTAGTTGTGTTCCCCGGCCAGGGCGTACTGCGCGATCATGCGGGTGCGCGCTTTGGTGTTGCCCTTGTGGAAGTCGGAAATCCCGTTGCCCACGGTCTTTTCGAATTCGTCCTCGAAGCCGTCGACGGCGGCCGAGATGTTGAACGTCCACTCCGTTTTGGCCTGGATAAAGTCCAGGGCCGCCTGGGCGTCATCCTCGTCATGCTGCACGCCGTAGGGAAGCCGCACAGCCACAAAGTTGGCCTCCATGCCCTCGGCATCGAGCTCCTCGACGGCCAGCTGGGCAAGCCGGCCAGCCAGTGAGGAATCGAGGCCGCCGGAGATGCCC
>NZ_JBFTLX010000628.1:0-454 GCF_056396665.1 Cupriavidus sp. 05T313
TCCCGAGTCTGCCGAAGCACTGGTGGACTGCCGTACCCTCCCGGGTCAGGAACAGCAGGTCCTGGAGATCGTGCGCGAACTCGCCGGCAACGGCGTGGATGTCAGCTACGTTCACAACGACGTCTCGCTTGAGGTCCCCTTCGCCGGCAACCTCGTGGACTCCATGATCGACGCGCTCCACAAGGAGGATCCCGGCGCCAAGGTGCTGCCTTACACACTCTCCGGCGGCACCGACAACAAGTCACTCAGCCGCCTGGGCATCACCGGCTACGGCTTCGCGCCCCTCATGCTGCCTGACGAGCTGGACTTCACGGGCATGTTCCACGGGGTGGACGAGCGCGTTCCAGCGGATTCCCTCAAGTTCGGCGCCCGCGTGCTGAACACGCTGCTCACCAACTACTGAGAGGAGGCCGCCGTGAGCCCAGAGGAACTGCTGCCGGATGAGCTCCTGGAG
>NZ_JBFTLX010000629.1:0-451 GCF_056396665.1 Cupriavidus sp. 05T313
GGTCAATGATCCGAATCGCTTCCGAGGGCCCCACCAGGGGGCCAATATCCGGCGGGACAATCCACCCGCCCTGAAGGAAGGATTCGGGTCATGCGAAATTCACCCAACCGCCTCGTCGCCTCCGTTTTCGGAGCCGTCTACCTGCTGGTGGGCCTCCTGGGCTTCGCCGTAACCTCAGGCGTCGGATTCGTCGCCACGGAAGGCGCGAACCTCATCATCTTCGAGGTGAACCCGCTGCACAACGTGATCCACCTGGCCATCGGCGCCGCACTGCTCTTCGCCGGACTCCGCGGGATTGACAGCGCACGCACCGTGAACTCCGCCGTCGGCGCCGTCTACCTCCTGGTTGGCATCGTGGGGCTGTTCCTGCTGAATTCGCCGCTGAACATCATCGCCCTGAACGGTGCCGACAACGTCCTCCACCTCGCCAGCGCCGTGCTCCTCCTCGGCG
>NZ_JBFTLX010000630.1:0-451 GCF_056396665.1 Cupriavidus sp. 05T313
GCGCCGGCCCCCGTGGCCGCGCCCGCCGCCGCGCCGGTCGCCGGCGTGACCGGCGCCGCCGCCCACGCCAGCCCCTCGGTGCGCAAGTTCGCGCGCGAGCTTGGCGTGGACGTTTCGCGCGTGCCGGGCACCGGACCCAAGGGCCGCATCACCCAGGACGACGTGCAGGGTTACGTCAAGGGCGTGATGACCGGGCTGACCGCGGCTCCGGCACAAGCCGCTGCCGCGCCGGCCGGTGGCGGTGGCGAGCTGAACCTGCTGCCGTGGCCGAAGGTGGATTTCACCCGCTTCGGCGACGTGGAAAGCAAGCCGCTGTCGCGCATCAAGAAGCTCTCCGGTGCGAACCTGCATCGAAACTGGGTGATGATTCCGCACGTCACCAATCACGACGAAGCCGATATCACCGACCTCGAAGCCTTCCGCGTGCAGCTCAACAAGGAATACGAGAAGC
>NZ_JBFTLX010000631.1:0-449 GCF_056396665.1 Cupriavidus sp. 05T313
GCTTGGCGATGGGGCCGATCTCCTTGGCGACGTGGTTCCGGAGGTCGTCGATACAGTCTGCCGGGGCCCCGGCCTTCAGGACGACGAAGGCAACGACGGCGTGGCCGGTCTTCGGGTCCGCCACCGGGCAGACGCCGGCCTCCACGACGTCCGGGTGCGACACCAGGGCGGATTCGATCTCGATGGTCGAGAGCAGGTGGCCTGAGACGTTCAGGGTGTCATCCACGCGGCCCAGGATCCAGATGTCGCCGTCGGCATCGTACTTGGCGCCGTCGCCTGCCAGGAACCAGCCCCGGTCCGCGTACTTGCTCCAGTACGAATCGAAGTAGCGCCGGGGGTTGCCCCAGACGGTGCGCGCGATGGCGGGCCCGGGGGAGTCAACCACGATGTTTCCCTGGACGCCCGGCGCAACGGTATCGCCGCCGTCGTCCACGATCCTGGTGCTGACC
>NZ_JBFTLX010000632.1:0-449 GCF_056396665.1 Cupriavidus sp. 05T313
GCCGTGGACAGTGGGATATCCGGGGGCGTTGGCGGCGGCCTTCAGGGCGTCCTGGACCAGTTGCGGGGTGGGATCCACGGGCGTGCCGATGGAGAGGTTGACTGCCCCGCCCGGGTGTTCCGAGGCCTTGGCCACGTAGGGGGCCATGGCCTCCCACGGGTAGTCGGGCAGGTTCAGGCCAAACGAATTCACTGCTGCGGTCACGCTTCCCGTCCGCGTCAGTGGTCTTGGTTCTGCGGCGGCAGGGCGGCGATCATCGGGTGGTCCTTGCCCGTGTTGCCGATCTTGGCCGCGCCACCCGGAGACCCAAGGTCATCGAAGAATTCAACGTTGGCCTTGTAGTAGTCGGCCCATTCCTCGGGAGTGTCATCCTCGTAGTAGATGGCCTCCACCGGGCACACCGGCTCGCATGCGCCGCAGTCGACGCACTCGTCCGGATGGATGTACAG
>NZ_JBFTLX010000633.1:0-449 GCF_056396665.1 Cupriavidus sp. 05T313
CGCCCACCCCGTACACCACTGGCCCGGCGATTCGGCCAAGTCCGCGGCCGGCCTGTTCGATGACCTGCTGTTCAACCTGATGGCCGCAGGATCCGGGCTGCACAGCCGCGCCCGCTAGGACCACGTTCCAACGAATAAGGGCCACCCTCCGTCAGGAGGGTGGCCCTTACTTCTGGAACTCTGTGTCAGCTGATTTTCCGCGCTGCCCGCCGCTTRCTCAGTTCGTCGTCCGGAAAGGACTGCTCGGCGGCGTGCTCGCTGGGCAGCGAGGCAAGGCTTCCTTCGACCTCGCGCCATACGCGTCCCACGGCGATGCCGAAGACGCCCTGGCCACCCTGCACCAGGTCAATGACCTCGTCAGCAGAGGTGCATTCGTAAACGCTGGCGCCGTCGCTCATGAGCGTGATCTGGGCCAGGTCCTCAACTCCACGCTCCCGCAGGTGCTCCAC
>NZ_JBFTLX010000634.1:0-447 GCF_056396665.1 Cupriavidus sp. 05T313
CACAAAAATCCGATCCTCGTCGACACGAACCTGAGGAAAGGTTTCCTGCAATCGTCTGGCATGCAGCCAGTGGGTGGTAGCAGTCTTTCCGTCCAGCACGCCGGCCTCTGCAAGCGCGAACGCGCCCGTGCAGATGCCCGCGACACGTCGTGCCTCGTGGGCCGCACGGCTGATGTAGGACTTCAGCCCGGGATCCAGGGGGCCCGGGACACGAATCCCCGCAACCATCAACGTATCGGGCATCGTGTCGAATTTGGTGGTCACGATCCCCAAGCCAATCGTCGAATGAACGATACCTCCGTATTGGGAGAGGATCGTCATGCGGTAGCCCTCTTCGCCGAGCTCCACATTGGCCAGTTCAAACGCGGATAGCGCCGAGAGACCGATGACCTGGAATCCATTTTCTAGAATCAAGCCGATTTGCCGCATTACTTCTCTCGTGTTACG
>NZ_JBFTLX010000635.1:0-447 GCF_056396665.1 Cupriavidus sp. 05T313
TGAAGGACATTCGCATCACCGGGCCCAAGCACCAGATAGCGATGAAAGAGCACGACGGCCCAACGATCCCCGACAAAGATCTCGACGATCCTTATCATTTCTGCGGTCGCGTGACCGATCAGGGGTACCAGACAGGTATCGACTTCAGGGTTTCATGGAAAGACCCGGACAACTATCCTCGATGGGATTTCTACCATGTCCCGGCCAGCGATCAACCGCTGAAGGGAGTGCGGACTGGCCCACACGAGGTCAGCTATGGCGACCTCATTACTAGCAAAAATATCAGTGATGGATCGCTCACCGTTAGGTGGGCCTCCACGAGCGCGACTATGGGCAGACTCGTCCCCAATGGGCCGGTCTGGAAAGTCGAATCCGGCCGGACTGAGGGGCGAGTAAAACCCCAGTTCCTCGTTGAAGATGAACTGGGTAATGCCGAGAGCTCAGCTA
>NZ_JBFTLX010000636.1:0-446 GCF_056396665.1 Cupriavidus sp. 05T313
CGGAATCCGCAGCGTTGGAGCGCGGGCATCCGCAACTGGGAACTCCCAGATGCGGTGTACCTGAACCCGGAGCGAGCGCAGAAAAACGCAGAGAATTACAAGCAAGCAGCGTAACGGCTGAGGCGACAACTACCTTGACACACGCCGCTCGTAAAGAAAAGTAACCAAAAGAAAGCGATCCTTGCAGGAGGCKGGCGTGTCGGGGTTGCGYAGCCCAWTGGTTTCGTYGTCAGGCCCYGGGTTCTAACAGACTCGTGCCGTTACCGGTTCAGAGCACCACGACCCGGCCAATGCCCAGGGATTCGTGGTGGTGCCCCCGGTAGCGGAATTCCTGCCCATTCGCCCATCTACCGGTACCGGCGCGAATCGTCACGACACATCACGTCGTGATGGTTTCGTGGTGGAGTGGGCGCGGTGGTGAGGTCATCGGCTTATCAATTCGGTGC
>NZ_JBFTLX010000637.1:0-444 GCF_056396665.1 Cupriavidus sp. 05T313
GAGCTGTACATGAGCTGTACATGTGCGGCCCGATCCGGCTTATGGACGCCGTCCGCCGTGCCTGGACCGAAGCCAGACTCAACTACCCCAACCTGCGCTATGAAACCTTCGGCAACAGCGGCTGGTACCAGCCTGAAGAATTCATCGTCAAGGTCCCCACATTAGGACTGGAAATCAAAGTGGGACAGGACAACTCCATGCTTGAAGCCTTAGAGGATGCCGGTGCGGACATGATGTTCGGCTGCCGCAAGGGCGAATGCGGACTCTGCGAGGTCCGGATCCTCGAGCTTGACGGCACCATAGACCACCGGGACGTCTTCTACAGCACTCGCCAGCAGACCGCCACTACGAAGATGGCCTGCTGCGTTTCCCGCGCCGTTACCTCGAAAAATCTCCTCACAAGCGATCCGCCCACCGCTCCAGCGGTAGTGACCATAGCAGTCC
>NZ_JBFTLX010000638.1:0-440 GCF_056396665.1 Cupriavidus sp. 05T313
CATCGAAGACGGCGTCGATCACCTTGGGGTTTTCGAAGTTCAGGTCCGGCTGGTGGCTGAAGAACCGGTGCCAGAAGAACTGGCGGCGGATGGGATCGAACGTCCAGTTCGATTCCTCCGTGTCGACGAAGATGATGCGGGCATCCTGGTATTTTTCGTCGGTGTCGCTCCAGACGTAGAAGTCCCCGAACGGTCCATCCGGGTCCTTCCGGGACTCCTGGAACCAGGGGTGCTGGTCGGAGGTGTGGTTCAGTGGAAGGTCGATGATCACCCGGACGCCGCGGGCATGTGCTTCCGCCACCAGCCTTTTGAAGTCGCTGATGGTGCCGAACTCGTCCAGGACCGAGTTGTAGTCGGAGATGTCATAACCGCCGTCACGCAGCGGAGACTGGAAAAACGGGGGCAGCCAGAGGCAGTCAACGCCGAGCCACTGCAGGTAG
>NZ_JBFTLX010000639.1:0-439 GCF_056396665.1 Cupriavidus sp. 05T313
GTGCGGTGGTCCCGGCGGCCGGCCCATCGCCGGCCCGGGGCGGCCAGAAGTCGCCGGAGACGGGGATACCCTGCGCGGCGGCGGGAGCGGCGAGTTCTGCGCGGATTTCCTCGGCCAGCCGGTACGTCATGTCGCGGCGCCAGGCAGGCAGCCCATGGATGTCGTCGTGGTAGAGCGCGGCGGGGATGGCGTCGTCCAGGGCGGCGTCCAGCCGGTCTGCGTCCGGCACTTCCTCGAAGCGCAGCTGGACCGGCCGCTTGGTGGCGGCGGTGACCGTCAGGGTTAGGGAGGCGTCGCCGTCGAGCCGTCCGATGAGCAGCACCCCGGACCGGCCCAGGTTGCTCAGGGACAGGCGCCGGAAGGCTATGCGGGCGGAAAGGGCCGACGCCGGCAGGTGGACGCTTCGGAGCAGCTCGCCGGGTGCCAGGCAGTTTTTCGC
>NZ_JBFTLX010000640.1:0-439 GCF_056396665.1 Cupriavidus sp. 05T313
ACTGCGTCCAGTACCACGCCATTGACTCCGGTTTCTGTTCGAGAACACGGAGGTTGCCCTAATTTTCGTCACCTTGAAAGGGGTGGCTCTAACACGGTCCCTTGCTTGGCATCGCGCCGCAACTTCGAGACCGCCATGCTGGCGCTCGTGTACCCATGCGTTCGACGGAAAGCCGGAGGAAGCCACCATCGTCGCGCGCGTCATTGTGACGAATGACTCCTTCGATTGCGACGCCTGCCAGCCGCTCGTTGAGCACGATCGGCTGGTTGTACACGATGCGATGCTGGTCCAGCACGTGCGGCGCGCCACCGGGGATCGACGCGTGCATAACACCGGGGGGGCTAGGAGTCGAGACACACGGAGTCGCTCGATGCCTGCAGCCCGCTTCCCCAGAGTTCGGGGATCGCGCGTTCGCTGGAACTCCACCGCGCGGTTGGTC
>NZ_JBFTLX010000641.1:0-439 GCF_056396665.1 Cupriavidus sp. 05T313
CCAGGTCCTGCTCGAAGATCTCAATCCCGTCAAAGCCGGCGATGGCGCAGGCCTGCATCTTTTCCTTCAGGGTGCCGGAGAGGCACACGGTGGCGATTCCGGTGCGCATCAGGCGGCCACCGCCTCGGCGGCCACAAGCTCCAGGAAGTGGGAGCGCATGCGTTCCGGGTCAGCTTCCAGCCCGGTGAAGATCCGGAAGGCGTCGGCTGCCTGGCCCACCGCCATCCGGCCGCCGTCCAGGACCTCGCAGCCCTTGGCGCGGGCGCCGCGGACCAGTTCGGTGTCGATGGGGCGGTAGACGATGTCCGCCACCCAGTGCCGGGGCTCCAGCAAATCCATATCCAGCGGGACGCCCGGGTGGGCTGCCATGCCTACCGGCGTGCAGTGCACCAGGCCGTCGGCCACGCGCATCAGCTGCGGCAGCTCCGTCGTCGTGCGT
>NZ_JBFTLX010000642.1:0-438 GCF_056396665.1 Cupriavidus sp. 05T313
GCCCAAGACCCAGACGATCTTGCGGGAGTCGGCGAGGAGGTTTATTTCGCGGTGAAAGGCGTGGTTCTTCTCTTCGAGGAGCTCCAGATCGCCCCGTGCCGCCGCCGCGATGAGTTCGTGGTGAAGGGCCTCGAGTTCAGCGACGCCAGCCGGCCCGGCTTTCGTCACGGCCCGGCATGCCAACTCACCCCCAATGAGGGCCTGAACCTTGAAAAGGTCCCGGATGTCCTGTCCGGTCAAGGGCGCTACCAGAAAACCCCTACGGGGAACGAGCTCAAGAAAGCCCTCCACCCGCAGAGCCTGAAGGGCTTCCCGGGCCGGCGTCGTGGAAATTTCCAGGGCCTCGCCGATCGACTCGGGGCGAACCGATGTCCCGGGCCGCAGTTCGCCGGACATGATGAGCCCGCGCACATACGAGGCGGCCTCATCGCTCAACTG
>NZ_JBFTLX010000643.1:0-436 GCF_056396665.1 Cupriavidus sp. 05T313
GTTTATCAGCAGTTCACTTACATTACCCATACCAGCCAGCCTAGCACCTCAACCCCGTTGCTGCTTGGAGTCTCTGCCCACCTGCCTCACGGCGTGTGGACACCCTTGCGGGGGTTACGTTGTCAGGAGAGCTTCACACCCCACCGTTACCAGTGACGCATGTCTCCCTAGGCTACTGCTAGTCGCATAGCAGGTTCTCTATCAGAGCCACCCTCACGGGTGAGTCCGACCGAACCATAACGCGCAGAGCTTACGCTCCGGGACCTCACTTCCCTACTTCACGTGCTCCTCTACTAGCGAGCGCTTGACGGCGGTGTACTCTCGCGAGTGCCTACCGTCCCAAAGAGCCTAGCGCCAGTCCATCCGGACCGGTTTGAATGCTATGTAGCATCTATACAACATACTCCGTTGCATAGCCACCCGCCTCTCCGTGGAG
>NZ_JBFTLX010000644.1:0-435 GCF_056396665.1 Cupriavidus sp. 05T313
GTTGGACTGGATGCTGCCGGTAATGTCCTGGCCGGAGAAGTTCAGGGCAGTGACCTGCAGGGCCCCGTCCTTCAGCCGGTTGACCAGCACCAGCGCTGCGCGGTTGGAGACCTCGGGCACGTCCAGGAGGGTACCGGTGGCGATCCCGTTTTCCTCGCGCACGGCGAGGATCCGCTGCAGCCGCCGCGCGAAGGAGTCCTGGTCCTGCAGCTGGTCCGGCAGGGAACCGTACAGGCTGCGGGCCCTCGGCATTCCTGCCGATGAGTTGGTGGCGTCCGGGCTGGTCCCCATGAGGTCGTGGGCACCGCGGTTGATCCACCGCGTATCACCCTGTGACGTGAGCTCGCCGACGCTGCTGCGGTCCAGTGCCAGGATACCGGTGAGGTCCCAGCCGGACAGGGCAAAGACTCCGGGCTGCAGCGCGTTGTACATGGC
>NZ_JBFTLX010000645.1:0-434 GCF_056396665.1 Cupriavidus sp. 05T313
GTTCATCGCTGCAGATTTCAAAAATGAAAAGGGTGCAGCACACAAGAACTACGATGCTCCGTTGCCGCGCGCAATGGCCAACCGCATTGTCGATTACCTGGACGAATTCCGACCCCGGTTGCTGCACAAACAGCCTCTCGCTGCGTGGGTATTCCCGAGTAGTCAGACCTCAGAAAAATGGGAAGGACTTAACCAGCAAGTCTTGAAGCTAACTCGCCGACTGATTCCGCATTGCCCCGGCTTCGGCCCCCACGCCGTGCGTCACCTTGTCGCCACGGATTACCTGTGCAAGCACCCTCATGATTACCCCACCGTTGCTCAATTGCTGCATGACAAGCTCGAGACCGTGCTAGCGGTGTACGCGCACTTGAGACAGGACGATTCATTCGGGCGCTACGAAGCGCATCTACAAGCCATCACCACCTAGGAGACGC
>NZ_JBFTLX010000646.1:0-433 GCF_056396665.1 Cupriavidus sp. 05T313
AGTCGGGCACCGGCAAGGTGATGTGGCGCGCGTTGCAGGAAAGCGAGAATGCTCGCAACGCGGGATCCCAGCCGGCTGCGGCCTGACCCCATGGCGCTACGCCTCGGGCACGCCCCGGGGGCAAACCGGCGCGGCGTGCGCGGGTACATCAGTGCCCGCGCACGCGCACCAGCATCTTCACCATGGTCTTGTAGCTGCGCTCGCGCGCGTGGCGGGTCGGCGAGGTGCCGTCGCGGTCGGGAAGGTTGGCGTCCGCGCCAGCGTCGAGCAGCAACTGCACCGTGTCTTCATAGCGCGCGCTGCCATCGCCCATGACGATGGTTTCCAGCAGGGCGGTCCAGCCCTGGCGGTTGACATGGTCGACCGCGACGCCAGCCTTCAGCAACACCTTCACCACTTCGGTATTGCCATGCTCGCAGGCCACGATCAGGGC
>NZ_JBFTLX010000647.1:0-432 GCF_056396665.1 Cupriavidus sp. 05T313
CTGAACATCATCGCCAAGACACTGAAACTGGACCTGCCGTTCAAGATCGAGGAACACGTCACCTACACCAAGGAACAGCGTGAACTCGTCAAACAGAAACTGCGCGATCTTGGCTACACCGTGACGGATGCGCCATACCCGGTTACGCCAGCGGATTGAGGACGACGACCGACAACATGGAACCAAGACATCGACGCCGAACCCGGTCATGGCGTGTTTGCCTGACGCTCTTCTGCGGCATTGCCACGGCAATGCCGGCCCTATCCGCCACCGCGCAAACCGCRCCCGCTCAGGAGACCCAAGCCATGCCAACCCTGGCYCAACTGATTRACGACRAAAAATGGGACGARGCCAAGACATACTGCCGCACTTACCGGAGCGAGGTCATTCCGGAGATCAAGGCCATTCTCGCCAAACGCTATGCCAATAACC
>NZ_JBFTLX010000648.1:0-432 GCF_056396665.1 Cupriavidus sp. 05T313
CACTATCGACCGGTTCAGCGGCGGCATCATCTGCTCAACCACCCATTCCCGATGCTCGCACTATCGACCGGTTCAGCGGCGGCATCATCTGCTCAACCACCCATTCCCGATGCTCGGTTGCATATCGTGTCATCACCTATTCGCACACCGCCCTCCATTTTGCTTCACTAAGGAAACGGAGGCGACAAGTATCCTGACATGGAGGGCTCGTAAAGAAAAGTAACCAAAAGAAAGCGATCCTTGCAGGAGGCTGGCGTGTCGGGGTTGCGCAGCCCAATGGATTCGTCGTCAGGCCCCGGGTTCTATTAGCCTCGTGCCGTCACCGGTTCGGAGCACCACGCCCCAGCCAATGCCCAGGGATTCGTGGTGGTCCCCCCGGTAGCGGCCACCACGAATTTCAGGCCGTCTGTCGCTCGCGGCGCGGACGGCCAC
>NZ_JBFTLX010000649.1:0-431 GCF_056396665.1 Cupriavidus sp. 05T313
CGGCCAGCGGGTGAAGGCGACGCTGGGCCAGAGCTTCGGTCTGCTGGTGCAGGCCATCCGCCGTGCGTCCAGGCTCGCAGTGACCATGGAAGCGCGGGGATTCGGCGGCGGCCGGCGGACGTGGGCCAGGGAATCGACCTTCAGCCCGCTGGACTCCTGGGTGGTTGCCGGCGGTGTGCTGGTGGCCGGGCTTGCCCTGGCAGCAGCTGTCTCGGCAGGCACATGGAACATGGTGTGGCTGGGCAGCTAACGTCCGCCAAAAAAGCTACGCATACTTCCCTATCGCACCGAATGGGTAGGGCAGGGGTGACACCCCCCACTGCTCCCGAGCAAGGGGATCGATAGCTCATTTATGATATATTCGCGGTATGACTCAGGAAACCGCTGAACACGTTGCCGCCATGCTGAGGGACGCCCGGAGCGAGAAGGGG
>NZ_JBFTLX010000650.1:0-431 GCF_056396665.1 Cupriavidus sp. 05T313
ATTCTCTACCTGAYCACCTGTGTCGGTTTGGGGTACGGGCGGCTAAAACCTCGCGYCGATGCTTTTCTAGGCAGCATAGGATCACCGRATCCCCCCAWACGGGGGTCCCATCAGATCTCAGGCAYCATGARYGGCGGATTTGCCTACCGTTCGCCCTACATCCTTAGACCGGGACAACCATCGCCCGGCTCGGCTACCTTCCTGCGTCACACCTGTTAATACGCTTGCCTCCCAGGATCAGGTCCCGCGCTCCACCAAAACCCTCACACCACAAGGGTGATCGGGCAGGTCTCGGGCGGTTAGTATCCCCTGTTCARCATGGRCGGTTTTTCGCCGGTACGGGAATATCAACCCGTTGTCCWTCGACTACGCCTKTCGGCCTCGCCTTAGGTCCCGACTTACCCAGGGCAGATTAGCTTGACCCTGGAACC
>NZ_JBFTLX010000651.1:0-430 GCF_056396665.1 Cupriavidus sp. 05T313
CCGCAGCCCTTCTTGCGCCGTCTGCCCTCGTCCGAGCGCCTGCTCTGCCTCCGCCAGTTGCCGGCTGAGCGTGTCGCGCTCGGCCTGCAACCGCGCCCGCGCCTCCGCGCCGGCCACGGCGGCGTCTTGCGCCCTCACCTGCACGGCCGCCAGTTCGGTGCGCAGGTCCGCGACCACCTGCTCGCCCTTCTGGCGCAGCGTGCGTTCCTGGTCGATCTCGCGCAGCGCGCGGCGTTCGGTGGCACTGGCCCGCTCCTGTGCGACGGCCACCTGCTCGCGGGTGCGTTCCAGCTCCGTCGAGAATTGGGTACGCAACTCTCCCAATTGCCGCTCGAGCGCCTCGATCTGGCGCTGCCCCGCCTCCTGACGCGCCCGCGCGGCGGCGTGGGCCTGGCGCTCGGCGTCCAGTTCCCCCTGCAGCGCCGCGCGT
>NZ_JBFTLX010000652.1:0-429 GCF_056396665.1 Cupriavidus sp. 05T313
CTTCCCTGACAGCTCGGCAATGGAATGCTTGGCCCAGAACTCCGCGCCCACGGTCCGCAGGGTGTTCTCCTCGGCCACGGCCTTGGCACCGTTCTCGCAGAACTCGGCCGCTTTGCGCTTCTTGTCCGATTCCGGCCACGCGCAGCCCGGGCAGTCGAAGCCGCCGCGCTGGTTCAGCCGGAGCAGGGACTGCGCCGTTCGGGTCACGCCGGCCTGTGCCACTGCGCGTTCCAGGGCCACCATGACGGCCTTGACCCCGGCAGCCTCGGTCTTGGGCTTGTGGACTTCGAGCGTGTCCTCGTCGATGTCCACAACGGGGGCAGGCTGCTTGCCGAACTTCATTGTTCCCACTTCCTCGCCGCCACCGGGGAGTTCCCGTGCCGGCCTCTGTTGTTCATGTGCAGTGGAGGCGCGCCGGGAATCCCGGCG
>NZ_JBFTLX010000653.1:0-428 GCF_056396665.1 Cupriavidus sp. 05T313
CTCGTCAGGAACGCGAAGCTGATCGTCTACCCCGGTGCGCCGCATGGGCTCACCGACACGCACAAGGACAGGTTCAACGCCGACCTGTTGGCATTCATCCGTAGTTGAAACGACGCCGAATCTGCCGGACCCCACAATGGCGCCGGCAGACTGACTCTCCATAAGAGGTCCTGGAGCGTCTCCTGAGGGTTGGCCGCTATTCGTAAAAAATCCGACGCATCTCCACTAAGTGGCTGATTTGACAAGAAAATCTATCGTTGGGTCGAGTGGCGGAGCCCGTCTCTGGAGGTCCAGCAGTAGTCCCCGAGCCGATTGATATGCTCGCGCCGGTAAGGGGAAAGCACCTTCAGCACCTCGGCATCAACGGGATGTCCCTTCTCCTGCAGTTCCTTGAACTTGCGCGACATCCACTGGACGTTGTAGAGGAG
>NZ_JBFTLX010000654.1:0-426 GCF_056396665.1 Cupriavidus sp. 05T313
GGGTCAGGGTGATGGCGACCAGGACCGCCACCGCCACGGTTCCCGCGGCGGCGAGGCCCATGACAGTGAGGAACGGCAGCCCGGGGACCACCAGGGCTGCAAGGGCGATGATCACGGTGAGCCCGGCGAAGACCACCGCGTTGCCGGAGGTTCCGTTTGCCCGGGCCACGGACTCCTTAGGGTCCATTCCGGCCAGGAGCTGCGTCCGGTGCCGGTTGACGATGAACAGCGAGTAGTCGATGCCGACGGCCAGGCCCAGCATGAGGGCAAGCATGGGGGAGATGGAGCTCATGTCGAACAGGCCTGAGAGTGCGAACGTGATGCCCACGCCCACGCCGACGCCGATGATGGCCATCAGCAGCGGCAGTCCGGCCGCGATCAGCGTCCCCAGCATGAGGATCAGGACCAGCGCAGCGACGGCGATGC
>NZ_JBFTLX010000655.1:0-426 GCF_056396665.1 Cupriavidus sp. 05T313
GTCATTGCCGCTGTGCCGAGCAGAACCAGGATCAGCAGCCCCAGGAGGGGTAGCTCATGGATGGCGAGCTGGGGAATGCGGCGCGATGGCACTGCGAGAACGCCCACGAAGGCTCCAAGCAGGCCAAAGTAGCTTCCGGTCATGAACCCCCGGTGGGCCCTGATGTTTCTCTTCCAGATGGCCCACAGTCCTGCCGTCAGTGTGCAGAACGTCAGCGCTGAGAGTGCGTGAAGCCAATTAAACCCACCGTCGATGGTCCTGATTCCGAACGAGGTCAGAACTACGACGTACATAGCTACAACCCAGATTCGACCCACGGTCCTATGAACGCTGTCTCCTTTCGTCCGTCGTAGCAGGTTCACGGCTCCGAAGATCAGCGCGTAGCTGGCGGCAATGGCGTGTAGAGAGATCAGAATAGTCCAGGGG
>NZ_JBFTLX010000656.1:0-424 GCF_056396665.1 Cupriavidus sp. 05T313
CGACCGCACCGCCCGGGTGGCCGTGGCTGTCCGGCCGGACTCCACCGTCCGCCTGTTGTCGACCTACGGTGACCAGGGCCTGGTCACCACCTCGCTGGAGTCACTGCAGCCCGGAACCGCCAAGGGGTGGACCAAATACCCCCTGGGCGTCATGTGGGCCCTCCAGGAACGGGGCACCGGCGTCCCGGGCCTGGACCTGCTCCTCGACTCAAACGTCCCGCTGGGTGCGGGCCTGTCGTCGTCGCACGCCATCGAATGCGCTGTCATCACCGCACTCAACGACCTCACCGGCGCCGGGCTTGCGGCCGAGGACATGGTGCTGGCAACCCAGCGGGCGGAGAACGACTTTGTGGGTGCGCCCACCGGAATCATGGACCAGTCCGCGTCCCTGCGCGGCTCCAAGGGCCATGCAGTGTTCCTGGAC
>NZ_JBFTLX010000657.1:0-424 GCF_056396665.1 Cupriavidus sp. 05T313
CTCCCGCACCGCTTGGTTGGCGGCCTTCGCCAGTTTGAGGGCCAGCTCTTCCCCTGCGAAGTAGTAGAAGTGCGACGGCGACGGGGAGACCAGCTGAACGTCCACCCCTTGGGCGTCCATGTCTGCGAGCCGGCGATCCAGGTCCGTCAGCTGGGGCCAGCGTTCCTTGATCATCCTGCCCGACGCTGCCATGGACTCCGGCCCGTTGCGCCGCAGTTCCAGGGCCTGCTGGGCGCCGAAGCCSTCSGGATCYGCCTCGGCCACGAGCTGYTGCAGGGCCGGAAGCAGGATGTGGGCGTGGACRTCMACGGTGGCGACGTGAACAGAATCGATGCTCATGCTGGCTCCTTCATCGGACGGCGATCGGGTTGACGGGGGAGCCAACGGCGCCGGTGATGGGGAGCGGGGCTGCGGTGAGCAGGAA
>NZ_JBFTLX010000658.1:0-422 GCF_056396665.1 Cupriavidus sp. 05T313
GCCCTCGACCGTGACGAGGCCGCGCTCGAGCGCCTGGTTGGCCAGCACCCGGAAATGGTTCCTGTTGTTATGGACGTCGCCGACGAGGCTTCGGTCGGCAGCGGCATGGCCGAGATCGATGCCAAGTTCGGCCGGCTCGACACCCTCGTCAACAACGCAGGCATCGTCAAGGGCAGCAACTTCGATGACCTCGGCGTTGCCGAATGGGACCAGGTCTTCGCCGTGAACTCCACAGGCCCGTTCCTGGTCAGCCAGGCTGCACGTCCGCTGCTGGAGAAGGGCGCCGCCGCCCGAGGCGACGATTCAACCAGCGCCATCGTCAACATCACATCAGTCGAGGCCCATATCGTCATCGCCAGCAGCGGGCACCCCCAGGTGCATTACAACGCTTCCAAGGGTGCACTCCTGATGTTCACGAAGGC
>NZ_JBFTLX010000659.1:0-422 GCF_056396665.1 Cupriavidus sp. 05T313
GCCTCGTCCGTAACACCCATCAGCGAGAACACAGGGACCGTGACCAGCACCTGCGCCCGGATCGGAGATTGCTGGTCAGTTCCCGCGCCGGGCCTGGCATCGTTGACTGTGGTGCCGTTGGTGAGGACCGCGTCGGCGAAGGTGTCCGCACGCAGTTGGGTCATGGTGCGGCATTCATCGGGTCCCTGCAGGGCACGGGCGGCGGCGGTGAGCCGGTTCCACCCGGCCTGGGCCTGGTCCGCGGGMAGGTACGCGGASAGCCASGCCATCCCGTCCTGGTCCGGCCGGAACTCCACCCGCCGGTCCGCGACCCCTTTSGCGTGGCGTTKYTCGATGSWCYCTRCSTGGTGGCGTTCCCGCCAGGTGCGGGMCTTGGCCTTGAACCGGTGCGCCGGCAACTGCCCCACCGRGCACCCCCGCGC
>NZ_JBFTLX010000660.1:0-421 GCF_056396665.1 Cupriavidus sp. 05T313
TCTACAAGACGATCATCGAGAAGGAACGCCGCGGCGACTATCTGGGCGCGACCGTCCAGGTGATCCCGCACGTCACCAACGAGATCAAGGACTTCGTCCTCTCGCCCGCCATGGACGAGAAGGGCCAGAAGCCGGTCGACTTCGTGCTGGTCGAGATCGGCGGCACCGTCGGCGACATCGAGGGGCTGCCCTTCTTCGAGGCCATCCGCCAGCTGCGCCAGGACCTGCCGCGCGGCCAGAGCTGCTACGTGCACCTGACCCTGCTGCCGTTCATCAAGACGGCCGGCGAGATGAAGACCAAGCCGACCCAGCACTCGGTCAAGGAGCTGCGCTCCATCGGCATCCAGCCGGACATCCTGCTCTGCCGTTGCGAGCAGGAGATCCCGGTCGAGGAAAAGCGCAAGATCGCCCAGTTCTGCAA
>NZ_JBFTLX010000661.1:0-421 GCF_056396665.1 Cupriavidus sp. 05T313
TCGACATTAAGAAACTTGGACGGATCCCCGACGGCGGGGGCCACCGCAGTGTCGGCAGGGCCGCCGGAAACCGGAACAAGACCGGCACCGCGGCGAACAGGAGACCGGGCCACGCTTTCTTGCACAACGCCGTCGATGACCACTCCCGGCTCGCCTACACGGAGATCCTGACCGATGAGAAAAAGGACACCGCGGCCGGATTCTGGGAACGYGCCAACGCCTACTTCGARTCCYRCGGRATCACGGTCAAACGCGTCCTGACCGATAACGGTTCCTGCTACCGCTCCTACGCGTTCAAAGACGCCTTGGGCCCGGACATCAAGCACAAACGCACCCGTCCCTACAGGCCTCAGACCAACGGCAAAGTCGAGCGCTACAACCGCACCCTGCTCGAYGAATGGGCCTACGCCCGTCCTTACAG
>NZ_JBFTLX010000662.1:0-416 GCF_056396665.1 Cupriavidus sp. 05T313
CGCCAGCGCTTATCGCCGCCTCAGGCGAATCAAACACAATCCCTCAACCATCGGATGTCCCGAGCGACGTGCGATTGCGCCAATAATGCCTTGCACCAGGTTGTTCTGGTGCGCATGGGCTCGTGYCAACGGACCA
The DNA here is from genome assembly GCF_056396665.1 of Cupriavidus sp. 05T313. Taxonomy (NCBI): domain Bacteria; kingdom Pseudomonadati; phylum Pseudomonadota; class Betaproteobacteria; order Burkholderiales; family Burkholderiaceae; genus Cupriavidus; species Cupriavidus sp. 05T313. The sequence continues at coordinate 137 of NZ_JBFTLX010000662.1, forward strand.
AGGAGTACGTGGCTAAACGCACGTCAGAGGGMAAGAGYAAACGCGAAATCATGCGCTGCCTCAAACGCTACGCAGCCAGAGAAATCTACCGTCAGATCACCAATCCCCGGCCCGCACCCGACAACTCCGACCTCCGCCGCAGGCGGACAGACCTCGGCATGACCTTAACGACCGTCGCCGGCGAACTTGGTCAATGGGTTTCCATCATTTCGCGTCTGGAACGCGGACATATCCGCAACGATGCCCTGGCCGGCGCCTACCGGAAATGGCTCATCGACCA
>NZ_JBFTLX010000663.1:0-414 GCF_056396665.1 Cupriavidus sp. 05T313
GTTGACGATGGCCGCTTACAACCTCGTGCGCATGCGATCGCTAGGACAAATCCGCCTGCAGCAGCGATAAAGGGACAAAAGCGGGCGGGAAACAGGCGTCAGGCGGTCAAAAAGCCGACGAAGCTACGCCTACGTTTCAGGATGTGGAAAAAACAGAGTCGTCGCCGCGCGAGCGGGAAAACCCGCCGTTGCGCGGGACGTATTTCAGCAGCCTGTTAAGGCGAKGCGAGTTTGGGTCCCGGCCGCTCTTTTCGCCGGATCCCGAGGGGGTGTCGCCCCATCCGGCGCGCCCGCCGGCAAGGCATCAGCCCATGCCGCCACACGCGCCATCGCCTCGGCCACCGTCTCGCCGCCGTGAGGCCTGGCATGCAGCAGATCCGCGGCCCACGCCTCCACCTCCGCGCGCGGCACGGC
>NZ_JBFTLX010000664.1:0-413 GCF_056396665.1 Cupriavidus sp. 05T313
TCCCGGAGTTGGAGGCCAGCGAGTGGTTGCTGGAGAGGGCCGTGCGAAGCATCCAGAGGAACGGGAAGATGGTGATGGCCAGGGCCAGGGCGATGCCGTCGGGCGAGGCCTGGGGCTTGTACTCGATGCGCAGGCCCAGTTGCGAGCCGTCGCCCAGCAGGCGCCGGAAGGCGGTCTCGTCATGCGGGTTGGTGACGATCAGCACCTCGCGCACCCCGGCCAGCATCAGGGTGGTCAGCGAGTAGTAGATCATCGGCTTGTCGTAGACCGGCAGCAGCTGCTTGCTGACGGCCAGGGTCAGTGGGGCCAGCCGGCTGCCCGAGCCGCCGGCGAGGATGATCCCGCGCCTCATGTGTCCAATCCTTCGGCGATGATCTGGTCGGCGGCGCGCGCGACGGCGCTCGCCCATGGCT
>NZ_JBFTLX010000665.1:0-413 GCF_056396665.1 Cupriavidus sp. 05T313
CACCGGCCTGGACGTGCCGCCGGCCATCTCGCTGGGCGGCGTGGACCTCTACTGGGGCGCGTTCCTGATCGTGGCCATCTTCACGGTGCTGCTGGTGCTGGGCACCAAGCTCTCCGCCCGCGTGGGAAACATCTTCACCCTGATCAAGATCGCCGTGGTGCTGTTCGTGATCGTGGTGGGCTTCACCTACGTGAAGTTCGAAAACTACACGCCGTTCGTTCCGGCAGCTGAGCCCACGGCCGGCAATGGCGCCGCGGACGTCCTGAAGCAGTCCTTCTTCGGCTTCCTGACCGGCGCCGCCCCTGCCCAGTACGGCACCATGGGCATCTTCGCCGGTGCCGCCCTGGTGTTCTTCGCCTTCATYGGWTTCGACGTSGTSGCCACSTCCGCCGAGGARGTSAAGAACCCGCAGA
>NZ_JBFTLX010000666.1:0-409 GCF_056396665.1 Cupriavidus sp. 05T313
TGGGTGCGCCCAGCTTGTGCCCCGAGATGCTCATCGCATCCACGCCCAGCGTGCGGGTGTCCAGCGGCAGCCAGCCGGCGGCCTGGACGGCGTCCGGCACGCCTGCCAAAACTGCGGCAATGAAACGGTCACGCAGCCCGCCTACCCTCGCCTGTTCCCCCGCCTGGCGGTCCCGGGCAAGCGTGAGGGCCGTGGCCAGCCCCACCGCGCCCGCAACGTTTTCCGTTCCGGACCGGCGCCCCCGCTCCTGGCCGCCGCCGTGGATGACCGGTTCAAGGCGCGTACGGCTCCGGACAAACAGCAGTCCGCAGCCGTTGGGTGCGCCCAGCTTGTGCCCCGAGATGCTCATCGCATCCACGCCCAGCGTGCGGGTGTCCAGCGGCAGCCAGCCGGCGGCCTGGACGGCGTC
>NZ_JBFTLX010000667.1:0-409 GCF_056396665.1 Cupriavidus sp. 05T313
ATACGGGGGCGGATGCCCTGATGATAGGCCGCGCAGCTCAGGGAAGACCCTGGATCTTTCGGGAAATCCAGCACTATCTGGACACTGGGGAGCTGCTGGCTCCGCTGCCACTGGCAGAGGTTAAGCGCTTGCTTTGCGCGCACGTTCGGGAACTGCATGACTTTTACGGTCAGGCAAAAGGTTACCGAATTGCACGTAAACACGTCTCCTGGTATCTCCAGGAGCACGCCCCGAATGACCAGTTTCGGCGCACATTCAACGCCATTGAGAATGCCAGCGAACAGCTGGAGGCGTTGGAGGCATACTTCGAAAATTTTGCGTAAACAGAAATAAAGAGCTGACAGAACTATGTTCGAACAACGCGTAAATTCTGACGTACTGACCGTTTCTACCGTTAACTCTCAGGATC
>NZ_JBFTLX010000668.1:0-409 GCF_056396665.1 Cupriavidus sp. 05T313
GACCAGGGCCGTCCGCGAGCACTGATCCTTTGTCGCGTTGCTAGAACGACGGCGGCGGACCCTCTGCGGGGAGTGTCACCGTGAACGTGCTGCCCTGGCCTTCACCGCTCTCGCACATAATGCTGCCGCCGTGGCGCTCCACGATCATCCGGGTGATGGAGAGGCCCAGGCCTGCACCCGGGATGGCTGCCCTTTGCGCCGACTCGGTCCGGAAGAAACGGTTGAAGACCTTGGCGGCGTCGTCGTGGGACATGCCCATCCCGGTATCGGTGACGCTTAGCCGCACCCACTGCCTGTCCGCCGTCGCACTGATGCTGATCCTTCCGCCGTCCGGTGAGTATTTGATGGCGTTCGAGACCAGGTTGTCCAGCACCTGCCCGATCCTCAGCGGGTCCGCGTAGGCCCACAG
>NZ_JBFTLX010000669.1:0-409 GCF_056396665.1 Cupriavidus sp. 05T313
CCGGTCGCTCGGGAAACTGGCCACGGGCCTGCGGGTGGTGCGTGAGGACGGCGGTGCCATCCGGTTCCGGCATGCCGTGATCCGCGGGCTGACCGGATTCCTCGAAATCTACCTGACGTTCGGCGGGCTTGCCCTCGCCGTGGCACTCTTCAACGACAAATCCAGGCGGCTCGGCGACCTGCTCGCCGGCACGTACGCCGTGCGAAGCAGGGTTCCCGCCGAAGCGGCCGTCCAGGTTTTCGTGCCGCCCTACCTTCAGGCGTGGGCGGCCGCGGCGGACATCGGGCGGATTCCCGACGCCACTGCGCGCAGGGCCGCCCAGTTCATCCGCCAGGCGGGCCGGATGGCTCCGCTTTCAAGGGCCGGCATGGCGCGGGCTATCGCCGAGGAACTGTCAGCCCACGTGGCC
>NZ_JBFTLX010000670.1:0-408 GCF_056396665.1 Cupriavidus sp. 05T313
CCCTTCGGCCACCGCGGCAAGAGCCTGCGCCCAGGGCTCGGGCTTCATGACCATACCGGCGCCCCCGCCGTACGGGGTGTCGTCGACGGAACGGTGCTTGTCCGTGGTGAAGCTGCGCAGGTCGTGGACATGCAGGTCCAGGATGCCGTCCTGGCGGGCCTTGCCAATCAGCGAGAGTTCAAGCGGGGCAAGGTATTCGGGGAAGATGCTGACGACGTCGATCCGCATCTAGTCCCGGCCTTCCGTTTCCGGGGCGGCGGCTTCGTCCGAGTTCAGTTCGAAGAGGCCGTCCGGCGGGGTAAGGAGAATGAAGCCTTCGCCGGGGTTTACTTCCGGGACGATCTGCTCCACGAACGGGATGAGGACCTCTTCGCCGGCCGGGGTGGTGACCACCAGGAGGTCCTGGAC
>NZ_JBFTLX010000671.1:0-407 GCF_056396665.1 Cupriavidus sp. 05T313
GACCTCGGACCGCGTGGTCAGGAAACCCGAGGGCCTGGACCTTCCGGCCCTGCTGGACAACATCGAAGCGGAGATGAGGGACGCCCCGGACAGGCTGCAGTGGGCAATGAACACGTGCCTGGCGCAGATCGGGATCGAGCACGCGGCCTACCGGAAGCGTGCCACCGCGATCGGTGAGCGGCTTGAAGTGCTGAAGGATTACCCGACGCCCCCGGGGTGTACGTCGCCGTTCGCCCCGGCATGGATCGGCGAGATGGTGCGGCGGAAAGGGGAGTAGCAGGTTTTACGACGACGGCGCATGCGCAGCTGCTTCCGGCCAGGTGCGGGTGCGGGCTATCCCACGCCCCGGGGCACATTAACGGCCGTTTCCCGGTTTCGGTCCGCGTAGTACGAGCGCATGCCGTGCC
>NZ_JBFTLX010000672.1:0-407 GCF_056396665.1 Cupriavidus sp. 05T313
GAGCATCTCCCACCTCGAGGCAGCCTGCCGCACCCTCACGGCCCGCTGCATCAGTGGAATCACTGCCAACACCGACCACCTGCGCCGCACCGTGGAGCAGTCCATCGGCCTGGTCACCGCATTGAATCCCCACCTCGGCTACGCCACCGCCACCGCCATCGCGCAGGAAGCACTTGCCACCGGCAAGGGCGTGGCCGAGCTCGTCCTGGAACACGGGCTCCTCACCGACGCCCAGCTCCAGGAACTCCTGAGCCCCGAACGCCTGGCCAACCTCAGCAAGTAGTCCCCCCAACTGCTCCCCGAAGGACACTTCAATGACAAACACTCCCCTTCCTGACCACTTGATTGATGGTGGTCAYGCGCATGCGTCCGAGACCTCCCTGCACGCGGAGGACAAGGGCTACCAC
>NZ_JBFTLX010000673.1:0-406 GCF_056396665.1 Cupriavidus sp. 05T313
GCCCAGGAGGAGTCCCCACAGGAAGGCGCGGCGGAAGGCGCCGGACCGGCCGAACTCGTCACCGCTGACCACGGTGACGCCTGCCGGATCAGCGCGCCGGACGGATTCAGCTTCCTCGCGGACAAGGCTGCCCACTTTGCCCAGTGCGCTGACGCCGATCCCGCACTGGCCGTAGCCGCGGTCTGGTACACCGCGGACCCCGAAGGTGCCGTCCGCACGCTGCTGCACATCGGCGTCCGCCCCCGGCCCGTGCCGGACAACGACGAAACCGCGGACTTCACGGCCAAGAATGGCGGGGTACTCCTGGTGCGGCCGGCAGCCGGAGCGTCCCGCTCGGGCCTTGGCTTTGAATACGACGGCGGCCTGGAGCCGCTGCGGGAGCGCCTCACCGCGGCCGGCTTCGCCG
>NZ_JBFTLX010000674.1:0-406 GCF_056396665.1 Cupriavidus sp. 05T313
CAGCTGACCCTGGTGGCGGTGAGCCTGGAGGTGTACCGGCTGACCCAGGACAGCTTCTATGTGGGCCTGCTGGGGATCTTTGCCCTGGTGCCCCTGGTAATTGGCGGCCTGATGGGTGGGTCCATCGCGGACGCGCACGACCGTCGCCGCATCGCCCTGCTGGCCTCCACCATCCTCTGGCTGACCACTGGGCTGATCGCGCTGCAGGCCTGGGTCCAGTTGGGCAACGTGTGGGTGCTGTATCTTCTGGTGGCACTGCAAAGCGGTGCCCAGGCCATCAACCAGCCGGCCCGCAGTGCCATTATCCCCATGCTGATCCGGAAGGAACTCCTGCCCGCGGCCAACGCGCTGAGCATGCTGTCCCTGGGCCTTGCGATGACCGCCGGTCCACTGCTGGCCGGAGTCC
>NZ_JBFTLX010000675.1:0-406 GCF_056396665.1 Cupriavidus sp. 05T313
CGCCATGACTGGCCGTGAATGCAGTGCCGCCAGCCGGTCCCGCTCCCGGTCTATCATCCGTTCCATGGAGCGCCGCAGCTGTTCCCGCGCCTGGCGCACGCCGGCGAGCTCCTCGGACACCTCAGGAACGATCCGCTTGGCGGCATCCGTGGGCGTTGAGGCGCGGAGATCGGCAACGTAGTCCAGCAGCGGGCGGTCGGCCTCGTGGCCAATAGCGCTCACCACCGGTGTTTCGGCCGCTGCCACCGCGCGGATGAGGTCCTCGCTGTTGAAGGGCAGGAGGTCTTCGAGTGCCCCGCCTCCGCGCGCGATGACGATGACGTCGACCTCTGGCCGGGCATCCAGTTCCCGCAGGGCGCGGACCACCTGGGCCACTGCCGTGTTGCCCTGGACGGCAACCTCACGG
>NZ_JBFTLX010000676.1:0-406 GCF_056396665.1 Cupriavidus sp. 05T313
GCGGCAAGTTCGACCCGTTCACCGAAGGTGCCCGTGTCGGCAAGTTCGACCCGTACACCGACGGCGCCCGCATCGTCGCTGRCCTGGACCGTACCGGCGTGTCGGCTTCCCCGGCCCGTAGCGTCGATGCCTACACGGATGGCGCCCGTACCGGCAAGTTCGATGTATTCACCGAAGGCGCCAACGCCTGAACGCGATGCCGTGAAGTGAATCAACCTGTCAGCCAATGAGTCTGGTGGTGCATGCAAAGAGCCGGTAGCACCGGCTTTTTGCCATTGATACCGGGAACAACCTCCGGCCAGGGCACCGCCAACGCTTCCCGAGGGTCCGCCGAAAGGTGGATGTATGCCATATGACCACCCAATCCGTACGCGAACAACTGCTTGAGCACACCCTGGTGCTGGTG
>NZ_JBFTLX010000677.1:0-403 GCF_056396665.1 Cupriavidus sp. 05T313
CGGCGGTTCCGGCGTTGCGGCAATGAGCGCGGCCACCCTCCTGGGCATGCGCAACGGCATCTACGGCATGCAGCTGAACGCGCTGCTCCGGCCCACCGGCTGGCGCAAGTACGTTGGGGCACAGTTGACCATCGACGAATCCACGGCCACCAGCACCGGCCAGACGGATCCGGCCGAACAGCGCCGCGGCTTCTGGACGGCGGGCGTGGGGGTCTACGTGCTGTGGAACCTCTTCACGGCCGTGGGCGCACTGGCCGGCAGCGGGTTGGGCGACCCCAAGCAGTGGGGCCTTGACGGGGCCGCCGTCGCCGCTTTCCTGGCCTTGCTCTGGCCCCGGCTCAAAGGGCGCGAGCCGATCGCCATCGCGGTGGTTTGCGCCGTGGCTACGGTGGTTGCCGTCCCC
>NZ_JBFTLX010000678.1:0-402 GCF_056396665.1 Cupriavidus sp. 05T313
CCTCCATTCCGATTGAGCCCGACACCATGATCCGGCTGGCCCAGCACCCCAACATCGTCGCCGTCAAGGACGCCAAGGCGGACCTCGCCGCAGCTACCCGCGTCATGGCCGAAACCGACCTCCTGTTCTACTCGGGCGACGACGGGCTGACCCTTCCCTGGATGGCGCTGGGCGCCGTCGGACTGGTGGGGGTCACCACCCACGTCGCCACCCGCCGCTTCCGCGAGCTCATCGACGCCGTCAACGCCAATGACCTTGGGACTGCCCGCAAGATCAACTTCGAACTGCAGCCCGTAGTCCGCGCCACCATGACCCGCGTCCAGGGGGCCGTGGCGGCCAAACAGATTCTTAAATGGCAGGGAGTCCTGCCCAACTCGATTGTCCGTTTGCCCCTCGTGGAGC
>NZ_JBFTLX010000679.1:0-398 GCF_056396665.1 Cupriavidus sp. 05T313
GAGCGAACTGGTGGCCGGCCCTGACGGTATGCCGCCACTTCGCCTCGTATCGTCCAGCAACGGCTTGGACTTGGCCCTCCACAACGGGCAGTTGGTCGATTACAAAATCCTTGCGTTGCGACATTTTCAGATTTTCGCGTTCCGCGTCGTTGGCATGGGCTTCTATGAGGATCCGAACAAACCGTTCAAGTTCCGGAACGGCCAACGCGTTCAGGCTGTCCGCGAACCCAACAACGAACACGACGCTAACGCTGTCGCGATCACGACGGGCCGCCCAGCGAAGAAGATCGGCTACGTGAACAAACAGCGAGCCACGTGGGTCGCCAAGCTCTTGGACGCCGGTCAGGAATTGGATGGCATCGTAATTCAGAGCAAGGCGGCTTCGCCCCGTGTCCTCC
>NZ_JBFTLX010000680.1:0-397 GCF_056396665.1 Cupriavidus sp. 05T313
GGGTCCTTCGTCGCGGATGAGCTTGTTGATCTTCTTGGCCAGGTCCTGGGCAATGCCTTCCTTGATGGAGGCTTCCAAGCGGTACTCCTTGCCCGAGGCGTAGGGTTCCCCCTCGTCCAGCGACTTCAGCGAGATGCCACGCTTGATCAGCTTGGACTGGAAAACATCCAGGACGGCCTTGACGCGCTCTTCCGAGTTGGCCTTCATGAGGATCTTCTCGCCGCTGAAGTCGATTTCCGCGCCAACGCCCTTGAAGTCATAGCGCTGGGCGATTTCCTTCTGGGACTGGTTGAGCGCGTTGGCCACTTCCTGCTTGTCCACTTTGCTTACGACGTCGAACGTTGACTCGCCTGCCATGACTCTCCTTTGTTGATGGGAGCCCCGTGCGGATACAGGG
>NZ_JBFTLX010000681.1:0-397 GCF_056396665.1 Cupriavidus sp. 05T313
CGCCCCGGACGGGCCCCTCCGGACCTTTCATTAACTCAGGGAAAGTGTGGAGAGCCGGGAGCGCAGGATGCGGTGGGATGAGTCGCCCGAGGACCGTGGCAGGGTCAAGTTCGCCGCGGCAGCCGGTGCCGTGGAGGGCTACGGCGGCCGCGGACTGAACGGCCGCGCGCTGCAGCCGGCCAGCGGCTACCTGTTCCCCGACCAGGACGGCGAGGGCTGGTGGGTGGTCTTCCAGCCCTGGCCGTCAGCCGGCCCTGCGGCGCACAAGGTGCCCGGCGACATCCTGGCCTGCAACGACTCCTACGGCGACATGGTGCACGTGGTGGTGCTGGCCGCCGGCGTCTGGGAGGACGACGCCGAGTCCGCCTTCCGCGACAAGGCACCTGCCAGCCTGGCG
>NZ_JBFTLX010000682.1:0-395 GCF_056396665.1 Cupriavidus sp. 05T313
CCTCGATGGCCACCTGGCTGGAAAACCGGGAACCGGGCGACCTCCTCAGCGAGGTCCAGCGCTTCGCCCGCAACAAGCCCGGAACCTTCTTGCTCCTCGCCGCCGGCGCCGGCGTCCTGGCCGGCCGCCTCACCCGTGGCCTCACCGCAGGTGCCCCCGAATCACAGGCACAGGTCCGGGCTTCAGGCCAGCAGGGCTTGGGCCAGCACCGCGCCCTGCAGTCACCGCCCGCGGCCCCGCTTCGCCAGGAGACCGTGTACGCAGCCGGAACTGATGACCTCTTCGCTGAGCCAACGATAGGCAGCGGGGCCCCGGTTTCCACCAGCACCCTACCTTCGGGAACCGCCGAAGAGACTCCGCTCCGCTTCGAGGACGACCCCTACCGGGCCGAAAAC
>NZ_JBFTLX010000683.1:0-394 GCF_056396665.1 Cupriavidus sp. 05T313
CCCGGAATGGACACAAAACGCTACTGTCTTCATGAGACTTTCTGACTGGGCACGACCGGAGCCAGTTAATTACGGCTGGACAGCCTAACCTCGAAATGATGCATCTGATGCAATACACAAAGGCTCAGCTTTACATAACGTCGGTTATCGGCCTTTCAAAACAGGCCGGGGAGTGCCCCCCCGGAAGGGGCTGTTTTTGCCGTCGTTTGTGGCGTTTTTTCCGGACTCCGAGGGCTCAGAACTGCTTAGCCAGCGCCCGGTTTACGGCGGGGATGTCCAGGAAGGCTGGGTCGAATGGCTCGGCAGATCCGGTCATGTCGGCGACCCATGCGGAGTGTTCGTCGTGGTCAGGATGCGACGCGTCGGCCAGGGCATCCATGATGTCCTCGTAACC
>NZ_JBFTLX010000684.1:0-392 GCF_056396665.1 Cupriavidus sp. 05T313
TGAAGATGAGGATTCCCTGGAGCCTTGAGCTCCTTGAAGGGTCGTTCGAGACCAGGACGTTGATAGGCTGGGTGTGGAAGCGCAGTAATGCGTTAAGCTAACCAGTACTAATTGCCCGTAAGGCTTGATCCTATAACCAGTGTGTTTCTGCTGGTTGAGTATCGCGTGCCGCTGCCGTGATAACGAGCAGCTTGGCCGATACGCACAACCTCTACTACATCCCTATTCGCTGCGTTGAACATGGCTCAACGCGGCCACCGTTTATGCCTGGTGACCATAGCGAGTTGGAACCACCCCTTCCCATCCCGAACAGGACCGTGAAACGACTCCACGCCGATGATAGTGCGGATACCCGTGTGAAAGTAGGTAATCGCCAGGCTCTCCCTTGAAAC
>NZ_JBFTLX010000685.1:0-391 GCF_056396665.1 Cupriavidus sp. 05T313
CCACCACGGTGGACAGGGTGGTGATCAGGCTGTTCTGCAGCCAGGTTGCGGCCAGTGTTACGGAGAAAACATTCGCGATGTTCTCGAAGGTGGGACCGGTGGCGGTGCTGTGCGCTCCCGGGGTGAAGGCCAGGATCACGGTGACCATGATGGGGACCAGCACTATGGCCGTGATGATCAGGATCAGGACGAAGCGCCACCACCGGCCGCGCTGCCCCGCCTCGGAGAGGGCCTGGCGTGGTTTGCCTGCTTCGCTGGACCCGCTGATGGCGCCGGTCTGGGGATGGGCGTGRAGRACTGCGCTCATTATTCGACGCTCGACTTTCGGATCTGGCGGTAYAGGAKGACSGAGATGACCACCAGGGTCATGGTCATCAGGAAGGCGATGGCC
>NZ_JBFTLX010000686.1:0-389 GCF_056396665.1 Cupriavidus sp. 05T313
GACCTGGACCGCTTCAAGATCGTCAACGACACCGCCGGCCACGCCGCCGGCGACGTGCTGCTGCGCGAGCTTGGCCATGTGATCCGCCACCATGTGCGGCCCGACGACCTGCTCGCGCGCCTGGGCGGCGACGAGTTCGCGCTGCTGCTCAAGGACTGCAGCGTGGACCAGGCCGAGCACGTGTGCCAGAAGATCATCGATGCCGTCCGCAGCCAGCGCTTCCCCTGGGAAGGGCGCGTCTACGATGTGGGGGCCAGCATCGGCATCACCGCCATCGACGACGAGACGCCACCGATGGGCGAACTGATGAGCCGCGCCGACGTGGCCTGCTACGCCGCCAAGGCGGCCGGGCGCAACCGCGTCTCGGTGTACCGCCGCGACGAAAGCGA
>NZ_JBFTLX010000687.1:0-389 GCF_056396665.1 Cupriavidus sp. 05T313
GCCAGCCTACGGTGCCGGTGCTCGCGGCCATCTCCCTGCTGGCCTCGGCCGGCGAGAAGACGCCCAAGACCATGACCATGATGGGCGGCCCGATCGATGCGCGGCGCAGCCCGACCGCGGTGAATTCGCTGGCGACCAACAAGTCGTTCAAGTGGTTCGAAAATAATGTGATTCACACGGTGCCGGCGAATTACCCCGGGCATGGCCGCAAGGTGTATCCGGGCTTTTTGCAGCACGCAGGCTTCGTCGCTATGAACCCGGACCGTCACCTGACTTCGCACTACGACTATTACCTGAACCTGGTCGAAGGCGTCGTTCAAGTGGTTCGAAAATAATGTGATTCACACGGTGCCGGCGAATTACCCCGGGCATGGCCGCAAGGTGTATCC
>NZ_JBFTLX010000688.1:0-389 GCF_056396665.1 Cupriavidus sp. 05T313
GCGCGACGGGGGCACAACTGCGCGGCAGTCGCGCTGGCCAACAAGAACGCGCGCGTCATCCAGGCGCTGCTCAGTAGCGACTCGACCTTTATGACGCGAAGCGCCGCCGCATAGCCCAAAAAACCGCTTGCAAGGAAGGAGATGCCCACGCAGGTTTGCGAAGCTTCTCAAAGCGATGACGAAATTGGTTGAACCAGCATCCTGAAGCCTGTTTTTTGTGCCGGCGGCCGCTATCAGGCACGCCGCGATTTTGCTAAGGACAGGGTGCGCGGATCTCATCGAGGCTGCGGGCGTGCTTCGGCTATCGTCCAAGTGCAAGCCGGATACATGCATGCAGACCGTTTCGACATCACGAACAAGAAGCTTGCAAAAGGCGTCGGGTCCATACA
>NZ_JBFTLX010000689.1:0-388 GCF_056396665.1 Cupriavidus sp. 05T313
GCCCCATACGGCCTGGTACACCTKSACGGCTCGCTTCGCATCGCGGGACGGTGTGGCCCGCCCTTGGGGGCGCTCCACACGGCTACCAATCGTTGGTTTGACGGGCTAGCTCCTGCGAACTGCCCCCCGCCCGCAAGCGTGGGAGCAACCCAGCGGATAGCAAGTGGCAGCCGGCGCATGGAAACTGGGAGTTTGGCGTCCGAAGAGCCAAGAGATTTCGGCGATGTGCGATATCGCCAGATCAGCGATTCGGTGTAGCCGTGTTTACCGCCCGAGGGGCGGCAAACACCGTCCCGCGATGCGAAGCGAGCCGTSMAGGTGTACCAGGCCGTATGGGGCGCCTCGTCGGCAGGCAAAAAGAGCGGAAAAGAGGGGGCCATGTTTGAGC
>NZ_JBFTLX010000690.1:0-388 GCF_056396665.1 Cupriavidus sp. 05T313
GGCGCAGCGCGGTGGCGGACGAGTGGTTGACGCGCAGGCCCATGGTCTCCAGGCCCTTGGTCAGGACCCAGGCGTTGAAAGCGGAAAGCGCGGGGCCGGTGTGCCGCATCAGCTGCTTCACCGGTCCGTCGATGAAYTCYTTGGTRCCCAGGATGGCRCCGCCCAKCACCCGGCCCTGCCCGTCGATGTGCTTGGTACCCGAGTAGACGATGACGTCGGCACCGAGGTCACCGCAGCGCTGCAGCAGGGGRGTGGCRAAKACGTTGTCCRCCACCACGGTGGCRCCGGCSGCRTGSGCSAGCTCRCTSACGGCGGCGATGTCCACGATTTCCTGCATGGGGTTCGACGGCGATTCGAAGAACACSGCMGTGGTGGGCTTGGACAGGGC
>NZ_JBFTLX010000691.1:0-388 GCF_056396665.1 Cupriavidus sp. 05T313
ACGATGGCGTGGTCAACCGCGACGGCGTGGCGGGCCTGGCCGCCCGGCTGGGGTATTCGCCGCGCCAGCTGAACCGGATCCTGGGCCAGGAACTGGGTGCTGGCCCGCTGGCGTTGGCCCGCGCCGCCAGGGCCCAGACGGCCCGCACCCTGCTGGTTTCCACATCGATGAAGCTCGCCGACATCGCCTTCGCAGCAGGCTTCAGCAGCATCAGGCAGTTCAACGAGACCGTCGCCGAGGTGTTCGATATGAATCCCACGGCGCTCAGGAGGACCGTCCGCCATCCGGTGAACGGCGGCGGCGCTGCGGCACTGACCCTGGACCTGCCCTACCGGCCGCCCTTCGACTCGGGCATCTTCTCCTTCCTGGCGGTCCGCGCCATCCCGGG
>NZ_JBFTLX010000692.1:0-387 GCF_056396665.1 Cupriavidus sp. 05T313
CATGATGGGCATCGTTGTGTTCGAGCTCAGCTGGGGCCTGCTGGGTGACCTGTTCGGCCGCCGCAAGCTGCTGTACGCCGGCGCGGCCGTGAGCATCGCGGGATCCGTCCTGGCGGCACTGGCAGTCAACACGGAAATGATGATCGCGGCCCAGGCCGTGGGCGGCATCGGCGCCGGCATCCTGTTTCCCATTTCGCTCTCCATGATCGCGGCCATCACCCCGGACCACCGGGCGCGGGCCAAGGTCATCGCCACCTGGGCCGGCTTCCTGTCGCTGGGCGCGGTCATCTCGCCCATGCTGGCGGGCCTGACGTCCCAGGCGTTCACTGTCCCGGGGCCCGCGGCGGGCGCACCTAACGCCTTTAGTGGCTGGCGGGTGGCCTACTA
>NZ_JBFTLX010000693.1:0-387 GCF_056396665.1 Cupriavidus sp. 05T313
CCATTGGAGGAGCGCGCACCACTCCGGCGCGAAATGGGGCCCGGACGCAGGTATTGGCGACGCCGTGCAGGATGCGGCGTCGGTCGCGGCCTGCAATGGGGCCATCAGGTCGGCCAGCAGTTGGTACGCCTGGTAAATCATGGGGTGACTCGCAAAATGCACATCGACAGCCACGCAGCGATATGTATGACGTTGCGTCGATATCACTAAGTCACTCCTTTATCTCTTAGAGTTCGCCATGTCAAGGACAACCCTGACCATCAACAGCAGGAACTATGGCGCCTGGTCGCTACGCGGCTGGCTGCTGGCAAAATTCAGCGGGCTGGAATTCGAGGAGATCCTGGTGCCGATGACGGACGCGGCCAGCCGCGCGGAACTCTCGCTACT
>NZ_JBFTLX010000694.1:0-387 GCF_056396665.1 Cupriavidus sp. 05T313
GTCGCGGACCGCTGAGACGAGGGCTCCGTCCCAGGGACCGTCTGGTCCTGGCATGACGAGGTCCTGGGAAGCCTTGGCGGCATCGACGCTGCGCACGGCGGTCCAGTCGCTGATCACGACCCCGTCGAAACCCCATTCACTGTTCAGCGGGGTTTCGAGGAGATCGTTCTCAGTTGCCGTGGTCCCATTGATCGAGTTGTAGGCACTCATCACCAGCCAGGCGCGCGACTCGACGACGGCTTTCTCGAACGCCATGAGGTACAACTCACGCAGGGGACGCTCGTCCACGATGGCGTCAATGGTGAAGCGGTCGGTTTCCGAATCGTTGGCGACGTAGTGTTTCGGGGTCGCCCCGACACCGTTGCGCTGGACACCTGCCACATAGGC
>NZ_JBFTLX010000695.1:0-386 GCF_056396665.1 Cupriavidus sp. 05T313
GCGGCAGGCCGGCACCCGTGCTAGCCACCAGCTGGAGCAGCTCGCCGGACGGCAAGACCATTACCTTCAAGCTGCGCGAGGGTGTCACCTGGCATGACGGCAAGCCCTTCACCTCGGCCGACGTGCAGTACAACGCGCTGGAACTGTGGAAGAAGCACCTGAACTACGGCACCGCGCTGCACCTGTACCTGGAAGCCGTCGACACGCCCAATGCGCAGACCGCGGTGTTCCGCTATTCCCGCCCGATGCCGATCGAGCTGCTGCTGCGCGCGCTGTGCGACCTGGGCTACGTGGTGCCACGCCATAAGTTCGAAGGCACCAGCGTATTGGAAAATCCGGCCAATACCGCGCCCATCGGCACGGGTCCCTTCCGCTTCGTCCAGTAT
>NZ_JBFTLX010000696.1:0-386 GCF_056396665.1 Cupriavidus sp. 05T313
GTTTCAAGGGAGAGCCTGGCGATTACCTACTTTCACACGGGTATCCGCACTATCATCGGCGTGGAGTCGTTTCACGGTCCTGTTCGGGATGGGAAGGGGTGGTTCCAACTCGCTATGGTCACCAGGCATRAACGGTGGCCGCGTTGAGCMATGTTCAACGCAGCGAATAGGGATGTAGTAGGGGTTGTGCGTATCGGCCAAGCTGCCTAGCAGCGGCACGCGACACTCACACCAGGTAGAAACACACTGGTTATAGGATCAAGCCTTACGGGCAATTAGTACTGGTTAGCTTAACGCATTACTGCGCTTCCACACCCAGCCTATCAACGTCCTGGTCTCGAACGACCCTTCAAGGAGCTCAAGGCTCCAGGGAATCCTCATCTTCA
>NZ_JBFTLX010000697.1:0-377 GCF_056396665.1 Cupriavidus sp. 05T313
AAGCACTTCCACGTTCAGGCACAGCGACTGCATTTCCTTGATCAAGACCTTGAAGGATTCGGGAACGCCCGGCTCGGGAATGTTCTCGCCCTTGACGATCGCCTCGTAGACCTTCACGCGACCGTGAATGTCATCCGACTTGATCGTGAGGAGTTCCTGGAGCGTGTAGGCGGCGCCGTAAGCTTCGAGCGCCCACACTTCCATTTCACCGAAGCGCTGGCCACCGAACTGTGCCTTACCACCCAGCGGCTGCTGCGTGATCATGGAGTACGGGCCGGTGGAGCGKGCGTGGATCTTGTCGTCCACCAGGTGGTGGAGCTTCAGGATGTACATGTAGCCGACCGAGATCGGATCCGGGAACGGCTCGCCGGAGCGGC
>NZ_JBFTLX010000698.1:0-377 GCF_056396665.1 Cupriavidus sp. 05T313
CCCCTGGTGTTCGTGGCCCGGGTGTTCAAGCCGGTGATCTGGACGTTGAACGGGATCGCCAACTCGATCCTTCGCCTTTTCCGGGTGGAACCCAAGGACGAGGCCACCAGCGCGTACACGCTGGACGAGGTGGCCACCATCGTGGAGCAGTCCACCCGGGACGGCATGCTTAAGGACACCACCGGCGCCCTGACCAATGCCTTCGAATTCACGGCCAAGACGGTGGCCGACGTCCAGGTGCCCATGGCGGACATGGTGCTGCTGCCGGAGACCGCCACCCCGGCCGATATCCAGCAGGCCGTCGCGGCACACGGCTACTCCCGCTACATCCTGGCCAATAGGGCCGGTGAGCCCGACGGGTACCTGCACCTCAAGGA
>NZ_JBFTLX010000699.1:0-376 GCF_056396665.1 Cupriavidus sp. 05T313
GGCTACTGTCCTTCACCGTGCTGACCACCACCGCCCAGGACACCCTGGGGCACGTGCACGACCGCTCCCCGGTCATCATCCCTCGCGACCGGTTCGCCGAGTGGCTCGACCCGGACCTCACCGACAAGGGGGACGTCCAACACCTGCTCGACTCATTGCCGGAGCCGACCCTGGTCCCACGCGTGGTCAGCACCAGGGTCAACAGCGTCCGCAACAACGGGCCTGAGCTGATTGAGCCGGCAGAGGCGCCCACGGCCTAGGCTGTCCTCCGTGGGGGTTTACTTCTCCGCCAGCCGGCGGAGCTCGGTGACCATCGCTCCGGAGGGCGCATAGCCGCCTGATCGCTGGATCAGAAAGTCTCTGGCCACAATCATCC
>NZ_JBFTLX010000700.1:0-376 GCF_056396665.1 Cupriavidus sp. 05T313
GATTTAGAGGAGGTACTTGCCGACTTTTTCTCGGACTTAACGACTTTTGCCGACTTTTTGCTGGTTTTTGCGGTGTCCGTCGATTTCGTCGCGGCATCGACCGCGGGAGCGGCCAGCATGGAAACGGTCAGCAGCACAGAGGCGGCGACCGATGTAAGAGGGGTAGAGCCGAAGAATCGAAACAATAGGGGGGAATCAGACCGGAACATGATTCATTCAGCGCGCAACTTGGATTGCGCCAGTTTAGGAAAAAAAGAAATTGTTAGCAAGATTAAAGACTTACGAAGCCTCTTTAAAGTTCGATTTGCAAACAATTCCACATTATGAAAAAACAACACATTCATCACATGACACGTGCAGTAAGACCGACGTGGAC
>NZ_JBFTLX010000701.1:0-375 GCF_056396665.1 Cupriavidus sp. 05T313
GGCCATGCCGCCGAAGCCCAGGGGGCTGACGGTCAGTCCATCACCGAGGTGGACATTTCGTGCGGCTTCATTGCTGCCGGATTCGCTGGGTGCGCTTGCCATGGTTCTCCTGTTCGTTTCCTGCGTTGAAATTTACAGCCAAGGTAGGACGCGGTCCGCCGCCGGGCGGGTGGCCTGGATCAGGCGGGCATTGGCTTCGTCGGGTCCAGTGGCCCAGGCAACCGCAGCCTCACGTTGCATGCCGAACGAAACGTGCCGGTCCACCAGGCGCTGCAGCCGGAGCGCCAGCGGAGTTTCGAGGAACCACACCTCATCCAGCTGCGCCCGCACGTCCTTCCACGGTTCCTGGTCCGCCAGCAGGTAGTTCCCCTCGGT
>NZ_JBFTLX010000702.1:0-372 GCF_056396665.1 Cupriavidus sp. 05T313
CCGGAGGCCGGGTTGCCATAGAAATCAGTGATCTCCACGGAATCGGCAGTGATCGTGACGATCTGGTCCTGGCCCAGTTCCACCGCCCGGCGGGTGTAGTCGATGAACCCGGAGGCCGGGTTGCCATAGAAATCAGTGATCTCCACGGAATCGGCAGTGATCGTGACGATCTGGTCCTGGCCCAGTTCCACCGCCCGGCGGGTGTAGTCGATGAACCCGGACACGTCCGAGCCCAGGAAGTTCTCCCCCTCGCCCAGGCCCACCACCAGCGGTGAGTTACGGCGGGCGGCCACGACGACGTCGGGCTGGTAAGCGTGCACGGCCAGCAGGGTGAAAGCGCCCTCGAGGCGCTGGCAGGCGAGCTCCATGGCC
>NZ_JBFTLX010000703.1:0-372 GCF_056396665.1 Cupriavidus sp. 05T313
ACGCGGACCCGGTCCTGACGGGCAAATACCCGGACCTGATCCGTGCGGCCAAGTTCTTCAGTTCCTTCGATCACCCGGACGGGGACATGGAGATCATCTCCCAGCCCCTGGACTTCTATGGGCTCAACTACTACATGCCCACCAAGGTGGCGGCGGGGCCCGGCAGCGGCACCGTGCCCTCAAGCATGGCGGAAGCCATGGGCAGCGACCTCAACGCCACGGGCAGCGGTGCAACGCCGTTCCACGTGGAAGCCTGGCCGGAAGCGGACATTACCGCCTACGGGTGGCCGGTCAAACCGGAGTACATGGCCGTGGCACTGAAGGAGATGGCGGACCGGTACCCCAACCTGCCGCCCGTGATCATCACCGAAG
>NZ_JBFTLX010000704.1:0-371 GCF_056396665.1 Cupriavidus sp. 05T313
GGGGTGAGCCGTGCAAAGGCGCAGGGGGGATCGCTGCCTCCTCGCGAGAGAAAAAGACTCTTGACGCTCCGGGCGGAAGCCTGGACACTCAGTCCACAGTCAAGCGTTGGAGGCGACCATGGTTGGTCAGCGGATCGGCTACGTCCGGGTGAGCACCGTGGATCAGAACGAGTTCCGTCAGCTCGAGGGACAGGTCCTGGACCGGGTTTTCACGGATAAGGCCTCGGGCCGGGACACCGCCCGGCCCGAGCTGACGGAGCTGCTGCGGTTCGTCCGCGACGGGGACACGGTGGTTGTGCACAGCATGGACCGGCTCGCCCGCAACCTCGATGACCTGCGCGCCCTGGTGCAGGGCCTCACCCGGCGCGGGG
>NZ_JBFTLX010000705.1:0-370 GCF_056396665.1 Cupriavidus sp. 05T313
CTGCCGGCCTGTGCCGCCAGGCACCTATTYGTTGATATTCCACCCRTGAGCACCCGCCGCAGRACAAWCGCCTGCGCAACGGGCGTTACTCCTGACACCACCACCACACAGACACGAGCCTGGCAGGGTTGMTGTAGGYGCTCCTTAGAAAGGAGGTGATCCAGCCGCACCTTCCGGTACGGCTACCTTGTTACGACTTAGTCCCAATCGCCAGTCCCACCTTCGACAGCTCCCTCCCACAAGGGGTTAGGCCACCGGCTTCGGGTGTTACCAACTTTCGTGACTTGACGGGCGGTGTGTACAAGGCCCGGGAACGTATTCACCGCAGCGTTGCTGATCTGCGATTACTAGCGACTCCGACTTCATGGGG
>NZ_JBFTLX010000706.1:0-370 GCF_056396665.1 Cupriavidus sp. 05T313
GCCGGCGGCCGCGTCATCGGTGCAGGCCACTACTGAGGCTGTCGGTTCTTCCCGAGCGATCTCCATGGCGAGATTGGGTCCGGACACGACGGCGACGCGCTCGGCGGGGATGGACAACTCTTCGCTGATGACCTCGCTCATGCGGGCGTCGGTGTGCAGTTCCAGGCCCTTCATCAAGGACACCACCATGGCGTCCGGTCCGATGAGGGACGACCATTCGCGCAGCTGAAGCCGGAGCGTCTGGGCGGGAACGGCCAGAACGACTAGGTCGGCTCCGTCCAGGACTTCGGCGACGTCGGTGGAGGCCGTGATGCTGGAGGGTAGCGCAATGTCCTTGAGGTACTGCTCGTTGCGGTGCGCGGTGTTGATT
>NZ_JBFTLX010000707.1:0-370 GCF_056396665.1 Cupriavidus sp. 05T313
GCGTGAAGCCACGCTGGGCTGCGTGAAGCCACGCTGGGCTAGCGTCGCCGGCGAAGGAAACCGGCCGCGCGAAAGCCGCTTGTACCACAACGCGAAGCCGGTGCGGTCCCAATACAGAATCTTGACCTTCGATCGATCGCGGCCGACGAAGACAAACAGGTGGCCCAACAGGGGATTCTTGGCCAGCAACGGCTCCACCAGATACGACAGGCCGTCGATGGACTTGCGCATGTCGACCGCGTCACGGCAGATGAAATGTATTAGCTGGGACTCGATCTGACAGATAGTCGGGCTGTTGAATCGAGAAGCGCGACTCAATGCGGGATCAGTTTCTCCTTGGCGAGTTCCAGCGAGTCGAGGAAGGTGCGCA
>NZ_JBFTLX010000708.1:0-368 GCF_056396665.1 Cupriavidus sp. 05T313
GTGCGGGGGCGCGCCGGGTGACGTTCAGGCCTCCGGGCAGGATGCCTTCGGCGTTGCAGCCGTTCTCCACGCATTCGCGCATGACGGCCCACAGCCCCAGCAGCTGCTCGCGGAGCTCCGCTTCACTGCGCCAGGTGAGTTCGTTGGCCAGCATGACCTCGGAGATGGACATGCCTTCCCGGCTGCAGATCTCCAGGAGTTCATCCGCCGTGGAGAACGGGTAAGGCAGCACGGTGTCATCCGGCACCAACTTGTCCGCCCCCTCGGCGTCGCCGTCCACCACGAAGCCGCCGCCGATCGAGTAGAAACTCCGCTCGCTCAGCACCGCACCCGCGTGGTCCAGGGCCCGGAAGGTCATGCCGTTGGGG
>NZ_JBFTLX010000709.1:0-367 GCF_056396665.1 Cupriavidus sp. 05T313
CGCCTGCACAATGCCTATCCTGCTGAAGAGGGAAATACGCCGGGGGAGGGCGAGTACTTTTACCGCGTCTACCTGCCAGGCGTGGGCACCCCCTTTCCGCAAATTGGCGAGATGGGCGAAAGCACCTACGGGCGGGCCTTCGCCGCCGGCGGGCAGGCCCGCATCCTGTGGGGCCTGATGCAGATCTACAACGCCGTGCACCGGGCGGCCTTTGGCGGCGAGTCCATGATGGACGATGACGAGATCGCCGCGAAGATCAAGGACTACGAGCGCCGCGTCGACCACCAGCAGCGGCCCGACCCGGAGGACCCGCCGCGCAAGCGCAAGGACTGGTTCGCGCCGCTGACGCAGGAACTGTCGAAGAAGC
>NZ_JBFTLX010000710.1:0-366 GCF_056396665.1 Cupriavidus sp. 05T313
CAAGGCCGGATCCCGGGTGATCAGGTTCAACCCGCCCGGCGCCAGGATCCACCAGAGGAGTCCCGCCGGAATGCCTGCCGCCGCCGGGACCAGCAGCAGGGACCAGGGCAGCCGCCGCCTGGCGGGGCGGGCGAAGTTCGTCATGCAACACACCTTAACAAAGGTTCCTGCAAGGTCATCCGCGGCACTGCTGCCGCCCCCTGTTTTCCGGCCATGACCGCGGGCCAATACGCTTGGGGAAAGAGTTACGCCACCTAGTCCAGGAGTTCCGGTGACCGACAACAGCGAGCCGTTCGAGCAGACGTTCAGGGAGATGTTCCGCCGGCATGCCGCGGGCGTCGCCATCATCACCGTGAATTACCAGGA
>NZ_JBFTLX010000711.1:0-365 GCF_056396665.1 Cupriavidus sp. 05T313
GCCGTAAAGGTGTGGGACTCGAAATCAGCCCCCAGGATGTCCTGCTGCCACTGCATGCCCTCATGCTAGACCGGCCCGCCGCGGTCCGCCGGTCCGTTCGGCCGCTTCACCGTTTTGGTGTGGCGCCCCCGGAGACGTGAAACTAAAGGCATGCGCGTTTATCCCACTTTCTTCAGGCTGGCCTTTTCATGGATGGACGCCGAGCGCGCCCACAAGATCGGATTCAAGGGCATCCGGCTCGCGCATGCGTCGGGAGCAGGGAGGGTCTTGCAGAAGCTGACTGCTCCGGCAGCGTCGCTGCAAACCACCGCCTTCGGCGTGACTTTTCCTTCGCCGTTCGGGCTCGCTGCGGGTTTTGACAAGGA
>NZ_JBFTLX010000712.1:0-365 GCF_056396665.1 Cupriavidus sp. 05T313
CCCAAAGTCCGGCCGGCTTGGCCGCGGCGGGGGAGTGAAATTGACGGAGGCCCCGGGACGATCCATCTCTGGATTGTCCCGGGGCCTCTGTGCGTCGGTTACGTTGTCCCGCCGGACGACGCTATGCCGGTGTTGGGCTTCTAGGAGGCGCGGCGTGCGCGGGCAGCGCGGCGCTTGAGGGCGCGGCGCTCATCTTCGCTCATGCCGCCCCAAACGCCGGCGTCCTGGCCGGACTCGAGGGCCCACTGGAGGCAGGTGTCGACTACGGGGCACCGGCGGCAGACGCTTTTGGCTTCCTCGATCTGCAGCAAGGCCGGGCCTGTGTTCCCTACGGGAAAGAACAATTCCGGGTCCTTGTCGAGGCA
>NZ_JBFTLX010000713.1:0-365 GCF_056396665.1 Cupriavidus sp. 05T313
GTGCCGTTCTACACCGGACGCCGCATCTCCGCGGACGAGGTTGCCGAGGTCCTCGCATGAGCCCGGAGCAGCAGGCCGCCACAGCAGTCAACCCCGTGACCGAGGCCGGACGCATGGCCCCCAAGAGCTATGACGCCGTGCTGCTGGCCTCCTTCGGCGGCCCGGAAGGCCAGGAGGACGTCATCCCGTTCCTCCGCAACGTCACCCGTGGCCGGGGGATCCCGGACGAGCGGCTCGAGGAAGTCTCGCACCACTACCGCGCCAACGGCGGCATCAGCCCCATCAACCAGCAGAACCGCGAGCTGAAGGCTGCGCTGGAAGCCGAGCTGGCTGCCCGCGGCATCGAGCTTCCCGTGCTGTGGGGC
>NZ_JBFTLX010000714.1:0-364 GCF_056396665.1 Cupriavidus sp. 05T313
GGGTGGAGATGGTGATCATGATGGTGGCCAGCACCACGCCGTTCATGGCGAAGTCGTAAGGGCCGGTACCGTCACCGACGAACTGGAAGCCGGACCACAGCTGGGGGAGGGTGATCTGCAGGGCCAGTGCCACCGAGCCCAGCGCCATGATGGAGGACAGCAGGAGCAGCCAGCCGGCCAGCCAGGACGAGGTTCCGGAGGACAGCCGCTTGGCCCAGTTGTAGACCGAGCCCGCCACGGGATAGCGGCCGGCCAGCTCGGCAAAACAGAGGGCCACCATCAGCTGGCCGACGAACACGATGGGCCAGGACCAGGCGTACGCCGGGCCGGCCATGGAAAAGCCGAAGTAGAACAGTTGGAAAAC
>NZ_JBFTLX010000715.1:0-364 GCF_056396665.1 Cupriavidus sp. 05T313
GACCATCGGCGTGCTGGCCAGTGAGCTTTCCCAGTACGGTCCGGCCAATACCCTGCTGGGCGTTGAGCATGCTGCCCGCAACGCCGGCTACTTTGTCAGCATCGCAGCATTGCGGGAGGTCAGCCGGGAAGCCATTTCCGACGCCGTCGGGCACTTTATGGACCAGGCAGTGGACGGGATCGCGGTGCTGGTGCCGCACACGGACACCCTCGCCGTGCTGGAGCAGATGAACCTTCCGGTGCCCGTGGTGGCCGTGGGCTCCGCGGGCAGCGCGAAGGTGAGCGGGGCCATGGTGAACCAGCGTGCGGGCGCCAGGCTCGCCGTCGAGCATCTCGTCAGGGAAGGCCACCGGCAGATCGGACAC
>NZ_JBFTLX010000716.1:0-362 GCF_056396665.1 Cupriavidus sp. 05T313
ACGGTGACCTTCCCGCGCGGGGCGTCGCTGCTGAGGTCGCCGTGCCCGCCGAGTCCCACCAGGTCGCCGGCCAGCGGGCGTTCCGGCACGAAGGTCTCCAGCAGGGCCGAGACCCCGCTGATGTTCAGGCCCGTTACCCACTGCGCGGCGTCGATGCTGTGTGCTCCGATGTCACCCAGGGAGCCGGAGCCTGACTTCGCCTTGTCCAGCCGCCACGTCATGGGGGCGTCGGCGTCGGTGAGCCAGTCCTGCAGGTACTGGGCCCTGACATGGCGGATTTCGCCGAGCCGTCCCTGGTCCACGAATCGCTTGGCCAACGCCAGGGCCGGCGTGCGGCGGTAGCTGAAGCCGCACATGGAGAG
>NZ_JBFTLX010000717.1:0-362 GCF_056396665.1 Cupriavidus sp. 05T313
ATCCTGACCAGATGCTCATCGAGATCCAGGCCCCTGCGGGCCGTGCCGAAGCCATCGTTGCCCGCCCGTCCACCGGAACCGGCCCGTTCCCGGGGGTCATCTTCTACATGGACGCGTTCGGCCTGCGCCCGCGCATCCAGGAGATGGCACAGCGCATTGCCGACTGGGGATACGTGGTGCTGGCGCCCAACGTTTTCTACCGCGAAGGAACAGTCGCCGAGCTCGCACCCGAGGGCGACATGTCCACCCAGGAGGGCCGGGAAGCCGCCGGCAAAGCTGCCTTCCCGCGGGTAGGCCGCCTGACCCCGGACAAGGCCCTGCCGGACATCGATGCCTGGGTTTCCGCGCTGGCAGCCCTCGAC
>NZ_JBFTLX010000718.1:0-361 GCF_056396665.1 Cupriavidus sp. 05T313
ACGTCATGAGCAAGCTCGGCAGGATCGGGGCCGTGGGCGACACTGTCCCGGTGAACGGCGGCACGCTCAGCGTTACCAGGATGGACGGCCGCAGGATCGACCGCATCTGTTTCCATCCCGCCGGCGAACCCGCTGCGCAGGACACCGACGCCGGGAGCAAGCCATGAGCGACTGGGCGGGAATACTGTGGCTGGGCGTCCTTCTGCTGGGCAACGCCTTCTTCGTGGCGGCCGAGTTCGCCATCATGTCCGCGCGGCGCAGCCAGATCGAACCCCTGGCCGATACCGGCTCGAAGCGCGCCCAGACCACCCTGCGCGCCATGGAAAACGTGTCCCTGATGCTGGCCTGTGCACAGCTGGGC
>NZ_JBFTLX010000719.1:0-361 GCF_056396665.1 Cupriavidus sp. 05T313
GGCCAGGAGGAAGACGACGTCCACCTCTGCCGGAAATTTTAGGAGCGGGACGTTTGCGCGGCCCTGGTAGACGCCGTCGGAATAGAACCACAGGCTGCCCAAATGAATCCCGATCAAGAGCACCGAGACCAGTCCAAACCGCAGCCATGTTCCGCGCCGAGTCATCCCCATTGCCCAGTATGGCGATGCCGGGCACGGCCGTATCAAGGTCCTTGCGGCAATTTTGAGGCGGTGGGGAGGTCTCCCCATGCCGCGCCCTGTCTTTTAGTCCAATCGGTGTGCTTACATGGGCCTGCGCTGCAGCACCTTCGCTGCACCAGCCACCCATCACGTTGGAGTCATCATGAAGTCCTCGCAGGGC
>NZ_JBFTLX010000720.1:0-360 GCF_056396665.1 Cupriavidus sp. 05T313
GATCTGCATGACCACTGACAACGTAACCACCAGCCAGATCCCCGGGATCCCCTCAAGGTTCCTGACCCGCAGCGAAGCTGCCCAATACTTGCGGCGCTCCACCGGCACGCTCGCAAACTGGGCAGCGAAGCGGAAAGGCCCCGTCTACTACCGCCAGGAGGATGGCGCCGTTGTCTATGCCATCGAAGACCTGGCGGCATGGATGTCAGCACAGCGAGTCCTCCCGAGGGCCGCGTAATGGGCAACATCGCGACGCCTCCCGGCTCCTGGGGCAAAATACCAGCGGCAAAGCAGGGGCCTGACGGCCGATGGACGGCGAACGGCCGCTACAAGACACTGGACGGCAAATCGCTCCAGCGC
>NZ_JBFTLX010000721.1:0-358 GCF_056396665.1 Cupriavidus sp. 05T313
GCTACGACTTCACCACCGCGCTGGCAGTGGTGGCCGCCGCCGAGGAAGCCGGCCGGGGAGTGATCCTGCTGGTGGCCCCCAAGACCGCCGCCACCTCCAACGGGCTCCGACTCGTTGCTGCCCTCCGTGGACTGGCGGACGCCGCCGCGGTGCCGGTCGCCGTGCAGCTTGACCACGCTGCAGACCTTAAGGTCATGGCCGACGCCGTCGCGGCTGGGGCGGATTCCGTCCTCGCCGACGGTTCGTCCCTCCCTTACGAGGACAACATCGCGCTGGTCCGGGCGGCCCGGGCCCTGCTGGGTGCCGACGTGGTGCTCGAGGCGGAGCTGGGCGGCCTGGCAGGGGACGAGGACCGTGC
>NZ_JBFTLX010000722.1:0-358 GCF_056396665.1 Cupriavidus sp. 05T313
GAGCAGCCCCAGTCCATGTGGCGCGGCTTGATCGCCGATCACCTGGAACGCGTACTGGCGAGCTTTGAGGCACCCGATCCGTTCGGCGTCCTGGCGCCTCAGGACGTCCAGAGCCGTACCTTCGGCCGCCTCTACGACGAGGCAAGCATCCCGGGGCTGGACAGCTACCCGCACAGGGAGTTCGCGCCAGGCATCGTCGAAATGCTCGCCCTGGACCTTCCAGACACCGTTGCAGTCTTCAATCACGACAACGCCAACAGGTTCGGTGGATGGGAAGCCCTGCAAAGGCAGGGCATCGAAAACCTCCGCAACCTGGAAACCGAACAACTCGAAACCCTCCCCGCGCCCGGAGGAGGCG
>NZ_JBFTLX010000723.1:0-357 GCF_056396665.1 Cupriavidus sp. 05T313
GCACCACCCACTCTGCCCGCCATCCGCGTCGCCAGGTTTTTCATATCCGGTCTGAGGAGACCCTTCAACATGAATCGCATCGGACAACACCTGTTGTGGCTGGCCGTCGCCGTGCTCGGCGCGTTTGCCTTCGCCACCGTCGCGCTGTCGCGCGGGGAAGCCGTCAGTGCACTGTGGATCGTGGTTGCCGCGCTCTGCATCTACCTGATCGCGTACCGCTACTACAGCCGCTTCATCGCCGACAAGGTGATGCAGCTCGACCCCAAACGCATGACGCCCGCGTGGCGCCACAACGACGGCCTGGACTACGTGCCGACCAACAAGCACGTGCTGTTCGGCCACCACTTCGCGGCGATC
>NZ_JBFTLX010000724.1:0-357 GCF_056396665.1 Cupriavidus sp. 05T313
GAAATGACCAGCTTCAACCACTACGCCCTGGGCGCGGTGGCGGACTGGATGCACAAGGCCATCGGCGGCATCCGGCCGGTGGAACCCGGTTATGCCCGCGTGCTCATCCAGCCGCAGCCGGGGGAGGGGATCAGCTGGGCCAGGACGTCCCTGAAGACCCCGCACGGCGAGGTCCGAGTGGCATGGACGTCCGACGACGGGGAGTTCCGGCTCGAGGCGACCGTCCCCGCCGGGGTGGCGGCCGACGTCGTGCTTCCGGACGGCGCGCGGCACACGGTTGAGGGCGGGGAGCACCACTTCGCCGGCGTGCCGGCACCTGCGCTCGATTACCAGGCAAGCCGCTGATAGGCCCACAGG
>NZ_JBFTLX010000725.1:0-355 GCF_056396665.1 Cupriavidus sp. 05T313
GTCCAAGACCTTGACATCATCCTTCAGACCGCTTGCTACGGCGAGCTGGTCTTCGGCTGACGCCGCACCGGCTCGACTTCACCAGTGGAACTACTTCCACTAGGATGCAATCTCAGAGCTACCCAGTGGACACGGACCCCAGCACAGCCGTCCTTGCTCCTTCGTGAAACCACCCTGCTGACCCTCACTTCACCGACCTCGACCGATAGGCTCCGATCACATGAACGACCAGGAAGTGCGCCGCGGCGCAGGTATCTACAGCAAGCCGGTGCTGGGCTTCTACGACCTGCTCGTCGTGAAGTTCTCCAATTCGCTGGCCTGGCGATGCCCCAGCCAGCTCATGCTAGACCAGTAC
>NZ_JBFTLX010000726.1:0-354 GCF_056396665.1 Cupriavidus sp. 05T313
GCAATGGGCCGCGAGACACTTTCCTGGCTCAGGAGCCAGCGGACTGCCCGGTCAAGGAGCCGGCGGATGTCCAGGTGCACAGTGCTCCAGTGCTCCGTTGGGAAGGACGCCGGCAGGCAGTTAAGTTCCGCCACCATGGCATCGAGCTCGTACACCTCACGAAGCGCCACGAATGCCTTGGCAACGGCTACTTCGCTGGCGGACGTTTCCTCCATGACCCGGAATGCGAAGGTGATGCCGCCGAGGTTTATCATGTCGTTGGCCACCACCGTGGCGATGATTTCGCGCCGCAGCGGATGGGTATCCAGCTCGGCGTCGAAACGCTCACGGAGCTGGTGCGGGAAGTAGGTACGC
>NZ_JBFTLX010000727.1:0-354 GCF_056396665.1 Cupriavidus sp. 05T313
GGCCACTGACGCCGTGAAGGCGGACCAAGCCCCGCTCAGCCTGTGGGCCGATGCCTGGCGCAAGCTCCGGCGTCGTCCGCTGTTCATCATCTCGGCACTGCTCATCCTTGCCCTGATTGTGATTGCGCTGTTCCCGGGCCTGTTCACCTCGACGCCCCCCAACGAAGGCTGTGAGCTCGCCAATTCCGAAGGCGCCCCCTCGGCCGGGCACCCGTTCGGCTTCACTTTCCAGGGCTGCGACGTCTACTCCAGGGTTATCCACGGCACGCAGGCCTCGCTTTCCGTGGGCTTGCTTTCCGTCCTTTGCGTCCTGGTGATCGGTGTGACACTCGGCGCCCTCGCCGGCTACTACGG
>NZ_JBFTLX010000728.1:0-353 GCF_056396665.1 Cupriavidus sp. 05T313
GGCCTGGGTGGCGGGGCGTGCCGTGCCGGGCCGGAGCCAGCGCCACGCACCGGGGGCCAGCACCACCACGATGCCGACGGCGGCGCCAATGACGGTGGCCTGGGTGGCGGGGCGTGCCGTGCCGGGCCGGAGCCAGCGCCACGCACCGGGGGCCAGCACCACCACGATGCCGACGGCGGCGCCAATGACGGTCTCGACGATGCGGTCGCGCAACAGGATGGAGGCGGAGGCGGGGACGACCAGGAGCGTGGACACCAGCGCCAGCGGCGTGACAAAGACCTGGGCGAGAAGGTACTGGCGGATAATGAAGAGCTCGGCGCCGAACTGGCAAAGCGCCATGACCAGTACCGTCC
>NZ_JBFTLX010000729.1:0-352 GCF_056396665.1 Cupriavidus sp. 05T313
AGCTTCTCGCGGTTGCTGCCGGGCTCGCCGCCCTGGCTGCCGGCRTCGGCSAGGTCGCCYACCTTGTGGACCTTCAGCATGTTCGTGGARCCGGCYTTTCCGGGAGGSGAACCGGCKGCAATRACCACCAKGTCGCCGTCGTCCACCAGGTCCATTTCCAGCAGGCTGCGGTCAACCTGGGACGTCATCTCATCGGTATGCCCCACCATGGGGACCAGCACCGGCTGAATGCCCCAGGTCAGCGCCAGCTGGTTCCACACGTGCTCCACCGGGGTGAAGGCAAACACGGCCTTGATGGGCCGCAGGCGGGAGAGGCGCCGGGCGGAGTCGCCGGACTGGGTGAAGGTACAGA
>NZ_JBFTLX010000730.1:0-352 GCF_056396665.1 Cupriavidus sp. 05T313
GCTTATCCTCCCACCCCGGCCGGCAGTTGCAGGGCCTCAGCCAGCGACCCTCGACGAGCGGGCTGACTCCCGGGACACTGTAAAGCCCCGCCGCCTCCGGATGCCGCGCTTGGTCGAGCTGGCAGTCCTCGCCGCCGCAAACCTGCTGTCCCTTGCAGCATTCTGCTGGCCGCTGCTCGCCGCGGCGCTCCCCCAGGACGCCACTGCTGCCCTGCCCTACGCGGCGCTGGCCATCGCACCCGTGGCGGCGGTCGCCGTCGTGGTGTCCCTGGACGGATCGGTCCGCTCGGCACATACCGTGGCCCTGCTCGGCGTCCTGGCCGCCGTCGGTTCCGCCGTCCGTGTGGCGAGC
>NZ_JBFTLX010000731.1:0-351 GCF_056396665.1 Cupriavidus sp. 05T313
GATCCACTCCATCCAGCGCACCGACCTTCCGGAACTGTCGGACACCGAACTGATCGTGGCCAGCGATGTCCATAACCCTCTCCGCGGTCTGCACGGCGCCCCGGCGGTGTTCGGGCCCCAGAAGGGTGCCGGTCCCGGTGAGGTAGCCGCCCTGGATGAGGGCCTGGGGAACCTCGTCGACAAAATGTCTGTAGCGGGATTCGCCGACGCAGAGTCGCTGGCAGCACATGAAGGCGCCGGAAGCGCCGGCGGCATCGGTTACGCCTGCCTGCTGCTCGGCGCAAAACAGGTCTCCGGGGCTGACTACTTCCTTGACTTGCTGGACTTCAATGCCCGCAAGGACAACTGCGA
>NZ_JBFTLX010000732.1:0-350 GCF_056396665.1 Cupriavidus sp. 05T313
GACCTGGACGGGGCCGCGCACGTACGCCGGCCCGTTGCCGCTGCCACCGGCGCAGTCCACATCGGAAGCGATTGGCACGCACCCTGAGTAGTTCGGGTCGCAGCCCGGATTCGTCCCCGGCACCGGCTGCGCCGCCGGTGCGGGAGGCGCAGCGGCCTTGGCGGCCGCTTCCGCTGCCGCCTTTACAGCGGCCGCATCCTGCGCCGCCTTCGTTTCGGCGGCTTGCCGGGCTGCAGCCTCCGCCGCGGCCTTGTCCGCGACAGCCCTGTCCGCTGCATCCTTGTCCGCTGCA
The DNA here is from genome assembly GCF_056396665.1 of Cupriavidus sp. 05T313. NCBI lineage: Bacteria > Pseudomonadati > Pseudomonadota > Betaproteobacteria > Burkholderiales > Burkholderiaceae > Cupriavidus > Cupriavidus sp. 05T313. The sequence goes on from NZ_JBFTLX010000732.1 coordinate 293, forward strand.
GCTTTTTCAGCAGCAGCCTTCTCTGCCGCAGCTTTCGCCGCGGCCGCCTGATCGGCTG
>NZ_JBFTLX010000733.1:0-349 GCF_056396665.1 Cupriavidus sp. 05T313
TGTCCAGGTCGCCTTCCATGTCGGCGGTGAACTCGTAATCCACGTAATCGGAGAAGTGCTGTTCCAGTAGCCGGATCACGGAGAAGGCGATCCAGCTGGGCACCAGGGCCGAGCCTTGCTTACGGACGTAGCCGCGGTCCTGGATCGTGGAGATGGTGGAGGCGTACGTGGACGGGCGGCCGATGCCCTTCTTCTCCAGCTCCGCGGTCAGCGAGGCTTCCGTGTAGCGCGGCGGCGGGGAGGTCTCGTGGCCCACGGCCTGGATGTCAGAAGCCGTGAGCGAGTCGTCCTTGGCCACGTTGGGCAGCCGCCGSGCTTCSTCGGAGTCGTCGTCKCCGCGGSTCTCGTC
>NZ_JBFTLX010000734.1:0-310 GCF_056396665.1 Cupriavidus sp. 05T313
CTATTGAGACTTGTATAAATCATGACAACCGATTTGAGTCTGACGCGTATAAATCATGACAACCGATTTGAGTCTGACGCGTTATCTGACCAAGGCGTTGATCGGGAGTCGATTGCATGGCTGGGAAGATGGACGAAGCGACCGAAAGCGGGTTCGCGCTGGACGGATGCTGTTAGCGAACAAGCCGGTCGCGGAGGTTGCGGCTGCGGTGGGCGTGGCTCGGCAGACGGTGTACACGTGGAAGGCGCGACTGGACGAAGGCGGCATCGACGCGCTGCGCACCATGGCCCGTGGACGGCCGTCGTTGCTC